>CALUWL010000011.1 GCA_944324445.1 Candidatus Gastranaerophilales bacterium
CAATTTGAAACAATATATAGGATTAGCCTTGATTCAACAGATGAAATTGAAAATGATGAATTAAGAGGCAGAGGCAGCTTCAGAAAAGCACTTTGCGCTATTATGAGCCTTTTAAAATATGAATTCAATCCGATAATTAGCGTTGTGAACTATAAAAATCGCCCAAAGGAAGAAATTTTTAACGAATTTAAAAATTATTTCTTTAAAAAAGGTTTTGAATTGGAAGATATTAATTTAAAAATAATTCCTTATTTTTCAAAGTCGGATGAAACAAATCAGGTTGAAATGATTGAAAATATTCAAATTAAAAAGCTTGATTGTTACAATTCAAGAGTAGTTTCTCAAAATGGGGTATATTCTTGCCCTATGCTGGTGGATGATTATAGAGCTAGATTGGGCTCATCTTTGAGCAATTGCTCAAGAATTAATTATCTTGATTGCGAAAAATGCACTATTTGTATAAAAACTAATCAAAAAGTCCAAGTCAACGATTGGATGTAGACCCGAGCCGAGCGAGCTTAGCGAAAGCTTAGCAAGCGAAGGCGAGGGCATAGGTGTGTGAAGAACTTTTGAAATTCGAGCTATACTCCGATTCGGAGTTAGCGAGAATGAAAAAGCCAAGGTGTGTGAGCTCGTGATGTCAGACCGTGAGGTCTGACAGACAGAGCGAAACCGTACCAAAGCGACGTGGGACAAAGTCCCACAGGAGCAAAAGGCAGGAGCGTTGAGCTCGTGCCAAGTGCGAAACCGTACCCCAGAGCCGAGCGAAACGTATTATTTTAATTATATTTAATATATTTGTTCACTTTTTCTTTTTGTCCCTCAAGCGCCGGACACGCAAAAAGAAAAAGTGAACCGAAAAAGAAAAACCTCGGCTTTTTAAATTTTTAGTTATATTAAAACAAGTAAAATAATTAATCTTATAGTAAATTATAGAAGCTAAAGCCAGAGTGAAGCCGTTAAAAAAATGACAATGCGTTGAGCATTGGCATTTTTAGGCTGCAACTGTTGATAGGAATAAAACCGCAAAGCTATAATTGCACCGGATTGAATAAAATTCATTGAGTCAAAAAAACTCCCATGTTAAAATTTTTCTATGAAAACATTTTACATAAAATCCCTTGGCTGTAAGCAAAATCAACTTGAAGGGCAAATAATTCAAAATGAACTGGAAAAACTCGGCTATAAACAAGTAAAATCTGATGAAGCAGATATATATATTTTAAATTCCTGCACGGTTACTTCTCACAGCGATTCACAGGCAAAATATCTTTTAAATCGCGCTAAAAGAAATAATCCCAATGTAAAAACGGTTTTAGCGGGTTGTATTGCTCAAACTTATAAGCAGCATAAAGATTTTGATTATTCAAATATTGATTTAATTCTCGGAAACGAGGAGAAAATGAATATTGAAAAATATATTAATCAGCTTTTTGAGAAAGAAAATTCTTTTTTTGTTCAGGATATATTTGAGCAGAAAGAGTTTGAAAATAAATTTTTAGTTAATCCTAAAACCACAAGAGTAAGTGTTAAAATTCAAGACGGATGCAATAATCGTTGTGCTTATTGCATAATCCCTTTTGCAAGAGGTAATTCACGTTCTAATTCAATTGAAAATATAATTTCTCAAATTAATTTGATAGCAAAAAACGGCATAAAAGAAATTGTTTTAACAGGTATTCATATAGGTCAGTGGGGGTTAGAATTTAATAAGACTTTATTGGATTTATTAAAAGAAATTGAAAAAACCGACATTCCCCGTTATCGTTTGGGTTCGTTGTATATTGATGAAATAGACGATGATTTGATTGAATTTTTGAAAAATTCTAAAAAATTTTGTCCGCATTTCCATCTTTCTCTGCAATCTTTATCAAGTTCAGTTTTAAAACGAATGAACAGGCGCTATAGTGCCGATGAAGCCATGATTTTAATTGAAAAATTGCACAAAAATTTTAATTTACCTTATCTTGGCTGCGATATCATAGTCGGTTTTCCGGATGAATCCGATGAAGAATTCAGGCAAACTTATGACAATTTAAAAAAGGCAAAATTATCTTCAATTCATTGCTTTCCTTATTCTAAAAGAGAAAATACCCCCGCTTATTATATGAAAAATCAAATACAAAATTCTATTAAAACAAAAAGGGTTAAATTGATTTCAGAGTTATCTGAAAAATTGCACCAAGAATTTCTAGATAAAAATAAAAATAATAAAGCAGAAGTTTTAATTGAAAGAAAGTCGCCAAAAACAGGTTTATATAGTGCTGTTACAAGAAATTACATAAAAATTTATATAAAAGATAATTCAAATAATTTACAACATACCCTTAAAACAGTCGATTTAAGTGAATTTGAATTAATGTAAACAAATGTAACAAAAATATATACTTTTGATATATCGATTTACTTTTTGTTTTTATTTATATGTAAGCAAAAAGGTAAAAAATCATGGATAGCCGTACAAGTTCAATTTTAATTAATTTAGATTTAAGTATTAATCCGAATATGGTTGCAAATCAATATTGTTCATCTAAAGCAGAGATTGAAGAATCTGCCGCAGGTGATAAACAAAAAGTATATAAAAATTTGCGCCAAACTTTAAGAGAATGCTATTTAACGGGTTCTTTAAAGTATGGCAATAATTTTGTAATGTAATATTATAAATCGTAATTTTGAATAAAACCGTATCGAGTATCGTTATCTGCGGTATTTATTCCGCCTCTTAAGCGTCTATTTATATTGCGGGCTTCTTCTTCGTATTTTCTTATGTTTAGACCTTTTTTTTCAAGCTCATTAACTTTTGGAGAAAAACGCATTAAGCATTTTTTGCAGGTAAAACCTGTTTTTTCATCATCTTCAAGTTCAACCCCGCAAAATCTGCATTTTATAAGCAGTTTAGGTAGAACCGTAAATAATCTGCCTCTTGAAATTAAATCTTCTAAATCCGGTTTTGAAACACTGCAAGCTTGGACAATGTCTTCAAGGGGAACTTTGTCTTTTCCTGTCGACATAACAAAATTTCTTATTGAATCGATTAGCTCAAGCTCTTTTTTAAAACATTCTTCGCAGACTTCTCTTCCTGAATTTTTAAAAAACAGCGTTCCGCATTTTTTGCAGTTTATTAATCCATCTCTTGCCATATAAATAATTTTAGCAATTTTTAGCAAAAAATCAAATGAAAATACTGTTTTAAATAAAAAAGCTTGTATAAATAAATATTTTTATATAAAATAAAGTTATTATAATTTTGATAGTGAGAGTGTATTTAGAAAAATATTGCCTATTAAGTTAATTTCATTAAGTGATGGGAATAATAAAATAATAGAAAGATTATTTTAATGTATACGAACAAGTGTATTAAATGTGGTAAAGAATTTGAAACTAAGAACCCCAAAAGGGTAATTTGTCCTGACTGTTTATATCCTGAAAGAATAACTGAATTAAATGCGCCGACAGATGAAAATGGTGTTGTACAGGATTATTCAAGAGGCTATAGCGCCGGATCAGGAAATCCTGAAGGATATCAAAGAAGATACAATAACCGTCCTCAAAATAATCAAGGAGGATATAATAAGCCTAGAAATAATTCTTCCCAAAGACGTGATAACAATTTCAAGCGTCCTCAAAGACCAAATCAAAAAGGTAATTTCAAACGTCCTCAAAGACCGAATAAACAAAAACCATTGTTGGTGAACAAAGAGCAATTAGCTCAAATAGAAGAAATGTATAAAAAAATGCTTCCTCTGCCAAATCCCGATGCGCATGAAGTTATCGCTCAAGCTATTGATTTAGAACCTAAAAAAGTATTTTTTGGAATTAATTTAATAAGACAAAAAATGATGCTTCCAAAGGTTCAATTCCCCAAAAGAAAACTTGCAATTACGCCTGATCAAATGATGGCGATAAAAAATCTGTATGAACCATTATTGCCGCTTCCTCCGATTGGATGCCATAAAATTCTTGCAGCCCAATTAAAAATGGATGAATGGAGAGTTCATGTCGGTATCGGTTTGGTAAGAAAACAAATGGGTCTTGATAGATGGAATCAAGATAGAGAAGATTGCCCCGAAGAATTTAAGAAAAAAGCCTAAATATTAAATAATGTAACAATTTTTTGTTTTTCTCTAATATTTTGTTATCGAATGCCGATAACTATATTAAGCAGAAAGGTGTGCGTATTTATGAAAGATGAAAAATTGACATTAGAGGAAAGCAAACTGGCGGGAATTTTAAGGAATGAAATCCTTAAAAGTTCGGAAAATATTGTTAAAGCACCCGAGAAAAAATCGGATTTATCCAAGTTTGAACTTATTTCAGAAAATAAAAAACCCTATATTTCTCCCATTTTTTCGATGAACGAAGATGAAATTCTTGCTTTTGTGGAAGAATTTGAAGTTTCGGAATTGGCAACATTGTCTGTTGCCGAATTAAATCGAATTGGTGAAGTTTTAGGGGTGGATCCTAAAATTTTGGTCGAAGGAGAGGATTAATTGAATTATTGATTAGATTCAATTAATTCAATCGAATTACCATCGGGGTCAAGCAGGAATGAAATTCTTGTATTGACCTCTTTCATATAAAAAGGTTCTACTTCCCATTTATAGCCTAATTTTTCCATTTTTTCATTTATTTCTTCAAGATTTTCACACAAAAAAGCAAAATGTCCGAAGGAATTACCGTTTTCATATTTTTCGGGCGTTTCATCGTTTATTGTTAGTTCTATTTCGACTCCGGTTTTTTCATCTGTTAAATATTGCAGATAACAATCTTCAAGGCGAATTCTTTTGCCTTTTTTAAGTCCAAGTAAATCGCAATAAAATTTTATTGCTTCGTCTTCATTTTTAACTCTTATCATTGAATGTAAAAATTGCATAATTTCTCCTTAAAAATTTTCCTCTGTTATTTTACAAATTATATGTCCGATTGCAATGTGCATTTCTTGTATTTGCTCTGTTTTATCGCTTGGAGCATTAATTTCAATGTCAACATTAAAATTGCTCTTATTTTTCCCTGTGAGAAAAACAACTTTCATTTCTTGTTTTTTTGCTTGTTTTATAGCTTCAATAATATTTTTGCTTTTTCCGCTTGTAGAAATGGCAAAAAGTACATCATTTTTCTTGCCTAAGCCTTCAATTTGTCTTTTAAAAATGTAATCGAAAGAAAAATCATTTGCAATTGCTGTTATAGTTGAATTATTGGCGCATAGTGAAATGGCAGGAAGTGATTTTCTTTCTTTTTTAAATTTTGAAATAAATTCACAAGCTAAATGGTTACAATCGCTTGCAGAGCCGCCATTTCCGCAAAAAAGAATTTTATTTTCACTTTTAAGAGCTTCAATTAAAATTAAAGAAGCTTTATTTATGTTTTCAATTTCGTTTTTTAAAAGCTTAAAATTTTCAATTCTTTCTTCTATATCGTTCATTTTTGTTCCTTTTTAAATAAGATAACATTTTCTATATGATATGTATAGGGAAATAAATCTACTCCTTGAATAAATTGAGGTTCAAAACCAAGTGTTTTAAGATGTTCCATATCTCTTTTAAGAGTTATGGGGTTGCATGATACGTAAATTATATTTTTTGAGATACTTGCAATATCTTCTAATCCTTCTTTTTCAACTCCGCTTCTCGGCGGGTCTAAAATTGCGTAATCAAAGGTTCTTTTTTCGTCTTTGAAAATTTTAAAACGTTTTTTAGCATCGTCAGAAAATATTTCATAATTTTTGAAATTGTTTAATTCATAGTTTTCTTTTGCCATTTTTGTAGCGTTTTGATTTTCTTCAACAAGAGTTATTTTTCTTGCCTTATCACTAGCAAAAATACCGATTGCGCCGACTCCGCCATAGGCATCAAGTATGGTTGAATTATTTTTTATATTTTCTTTTACGACTTTAAAAAGTTCTTCTGTAATCCAAGGATTAACTTGAAAGAAACTTACAGCGCCGATTTTAAAGATTTTGTCGCCTAATTTTTGCAAGATAAAATCATCACCTAAAATTTTAATTGTTTTATTACCTAAAATATTATTTGTGTTTTTATCGTTAAAATTGACAAAAAAGCCTTTAATATCTTTAAATTCGTCTTTAATTTTTTCTGCAAAATCTGAAATATGGTTTTTAACGGTTTTAAATTTTTCTTCGTTCAGATTTAAAACAAAAGTTAAAAGTATGCCGTTATCTGATGAACTTATTCTCATTACAACGTGTTTTAATAGTCCTGTTTTATTTTTTTCTTGGTAACAGCCTAATTTATAATTATTTCTTATAAATTCCGTAATTTTATTTACTATTTCGGGTTGTATCGGGCAAAATTTTATGTTTGTTATATCGTGAGTATTTTCCTTGTAATAGCCGAGCAGAACTCGTTTAGAATTTTTTGTTTCACGAGCCGGAAATTGGATTTTGTGCCTGTATTCTTTTGTTTTAGGGCTTTTTATTATGGGTAAGATTAAATTTTTTTCGTTTTTAAAAATATCAAATAAAATTTCTTTTTTAAGTTCAATTAAATAATCATAATCGCATATCTGTACTTGACAGCTGCCGCAGGCGTTATACATCGGGCAAAAGGGCTTTATTCTTTTTTTGGAAGGTTCTATTAATTCAATAATTTCTCCTCTTGCAAAGTGTTTATTTAAAGAGGTGATTTTAATTTTTATTTTTTCATCAGGCAGACAGTTTTTTATAAAAATAACAAATTTATCTTCGCCATAGCGGCATAACCCTTCGCCTTGAGGGGTTATTTTTTCAACATTTACAATTATTTCATCGTTAATTTTCAATACGTAAAATACCTGTCAAAATCAACATCATCAAAAGAGCATAAAAGCTGGTAGATTTCATCTTCTTCGTCGAGTCTTTGGTAGTTATATTCATCAAAACGCCAATATTTAGGGTTCAGACCCGAGCAGCGTATGATTTTATGTTCGCATAGGAGTTTGAGCTTTTTTTTCACAATATTAAGGTCAATCCCTACTCTTTTAGCTAACTCTACAGCTGTTATCCCTTCCGGGTTTGAATACTTTTCAGGGGTTAGAAACATAAGTTCCAATCCCACCTGTTTTAAATCTTTATCTTCGTTTTCATAATCGTATTCAAACATACTTTAATAATACCTTAAATTGTGTTAATATTTAAGTATGAAAAAGATTTTGTTAAGTTTACTCTTTCTGCTTTTTACTGTAATACCTTCTTTTGCCATCAATTTCGGTTCATATAGAAGTGAAACCGATTATGGTTTAATAGACGGCTTTAAATGGAATTTCTTTAATCGTGAGAAAGGTCAACCTTTGGTTCAGATTAAATCAGAAACCAAGGAAGAGCAGGAAAGACTTGAAAAAGAGAAAAATAAACCTAAAGAAGTGCAGGATGACGTGCAATTATACCGTTTTATGACTGAAGATATAGTTGCTTATTAGGTTTTTAGCCTTTTAAAATATTTTACAAACTCTTAACATTATTGAAATTGCCAATAAGTAATATATTATATTATTGGGGAGTATTCTACTCGGATATTGAATTAGTAATGGAAAAAATCAGTGAACGAACATGTTAAATTATTAATCGAAGATATTAAAAAACTTTGGTTAAAGCTTGATATAAATCAAAAATTCTCAATTGCCGCACTTTTAGTTGCGATGTTTGTTGTGGGGATATTCTTTATAGTCAAAGCAACAGAACCAAATTGGACAGTTTTATATTCGGATTTAAGCAAGGAAGATGTTGCAGCTATAACTGAAAGTTTTAAAAAAAGCGGTTATGCTTATAAGCTTTCTGAAGATAAAACTGCAATTTTAGTTAGAAACCAAGATAAAGAAGACTTAAGATTTTTTGTTGCTGAAAATGACTTAATAAGAGATACAACTGGCGGTTTTGAGCTTTTGGATGATTTACAATTAGGTTCAACTGATTTCAAAAATAAACTTACAAAGCAAAGGATTTTCCAAGGCGAACTTACTCGTTCAATTGAAAAAATAAACGGCGTTTCAAAAGCAAGAGTTCAATTGGCAGAACCCGAACGTTCGATTTTTTCGGATGAAGATGAAGAACCTTCAGCAAGTGTTGTTTTAATTCTTGAGCCGAATGTAAAATTAAAACCAAGCCAAATTTTAGCCATTAAAAATCTTGTGGCATATTCTGTTCCAAGATTAACAAATGACAGAGTATTTTTAACCGATCAATTTGGAAATGTTTTATCTGAAGATGTATCTAGAAATTCTTCTGATATGCAAAGCTATAGAACAAATTTTGAAAAAGAAGCAGCTAAAAAGATTAAAGATACACTTGAAACAATAATGGGAAAAGACAACGTTTCTGTTCAAGTTTCGACTGTTATGGATTTTAATCAAACAAGATCAACTATAGAAAGTTATACTCCAAATAAAGATGGTGAAACCGGAATTGTTGTCTCTCAACAAGGTGAAAAAGAAGTTTATTCAAATCCTAAGGATTTGCCAAGTAATCAAAAAGAAAAAAGCGTTTTTGATAATCCTAATCAAACACAAGCGCAAATAAATGCACAAAATCAGATGGATAATATTAATGCAGCGCAAAATCAAAATCCTACCTTAAATCAAGCAGAAGGAGCTTCAGCGGCTCAAAATGTTGCGCAATTGCCTCTAAATCAAACTCCTGCCAAGACAACCAATTACGAGGAAGAAAATTACGGGGCAAATTCAGATGATGTAAGAAAATTAAGCTACGAAAAAGAAAAATCAGCTACAACTTATGCTGTTACAAAAGAAATTAAACAGGTAGTATATGCGCCGGGGTCTGTTGTCCGTATGAGTGTTGCGGTTGCAGTCAATAAGATTTTAACTGATGAAGAAAAAGATGAAATAAAAAGCCTTGTAGCTGCAGCTGCAGGCATGGACTATTCAAGAGGAGATGTAGTAAGTGTTTCAAGCCTTAAATTTACGGGTATAGATAATAGTGAAGAAATAAAACAAGATAAAGAAAAACAACGTGAATTTATCATGGAAGTTTTGACTTTTATCTTCAAAAACGTTTCTCCTGTGTTTATTATATTGCTTTTGGGTCTTATTGCACTTCATAATTTTGGAAATGTATTTAAAGCCCCAAAACCAAAAGAAGAAGAACTTGAACTTGAACCTGAAAACGAAGATATTTTGCCTTCTTTTGATCCTTATCTTGCACTTCAACAAAATCAAACAAACAATGAAGATTTTTATCAACAGGATATACAATATACTTCTGCTGTTGATAAGAAGAAAAGCGAGATTATTAATTCAATAATAGGAAATCCCGAAGAAGCAGCCAGAATTTTAACTTCATATATTAAAGAATAAGAAAGAAATAATATGCCAAATATTCGTATTGAAAATATGACACCAACGCAAAAAGTCGCAGCCCTTTTGATTACACTGGGGCCTTCTACGGCTTCTGAAATAATGAAAAATATAGAAGACGATAATGCGCTTGAGCAAATTACGATTGAAATTGCAGGCATGTCAAAATTGCCTCAAGAAGTTATAGAAGCGGTGGTTGATGAGTTTCATACGGTATTTCAGGCTTCTTCAATGCTTGCAGCAGGCGGTATGAATTATGCTCGTGAATTATTAGAAAAAGCATACGGAGCAACTGAAGCTAATAATATTTTAAACAGACTTGTTACAATATTGAATTCAAATCCGTTTCAGTTTTTTAACGAGGCTGATCCTGTTCAATTGGCAACATCATTTCAAAATGAAAATCCGCAGCTTATTGCTTTAATTTTGGCTTATTTGAAGCCTGAACAATCAGCAAAAGTGTTGAATTGTCTTGCTCCCAATATTCAGCATAAGGTTGCTTTAAAAATTGCACAAATGGAAACAACGAACCCTGAAGTTATATCTGAAGTTGAAAAAATTGTTGAATCAAGATTTTCAAATGTTGTGGCTTCCGATTTTTCAAAGGCCGGCGGAACAAAAACCCTTGCAAGCATTTTAAACAGCACAGATAGAGCCACAGAAAAGAATGTTATAGAAATGATGGAAGTTGAAACTCCTGAATTAGCAGAAGATGTCAGAAGTCTTATGTTTGTATTCGAAGATATTATCCAGCTTGATGATTCTTCAATTCAAAGGGTTTTAAGAGAAGTAGATTCAAGGGATTTAGCTACGTCTTTGAAGGGTGCTAAAGAAGAAGTTAAGAATAAGATATTAAAAAATATGTCAGAACGTGCTCAAGGCGTGCTTTTAGAAGATATGGAATATATGGGACCGGTTAGAACCAAAGAAGTTCAAAAAGCACAATCTAAAGTTGTTGGCATTATTAAAGCGCTTGAAGCGGTTGGGGAAGTTACTATTTACCGTGGAAGCCAAGAGGATGAGTTAATTGAGTAAACTAAAATCGGATAATATTAACTATAGCGATAATTTTCTTGTAGTAGAACCAAAAGCTATAAAAGCTTTTAATAGTATTCCTGCTGTTACAATTCCGGAAAAAGATCAACAACAAGAAGAAGATGAAGCTATAAAAGAAGCGGCAAATATAATTGATGATGCTTATAAAAAGGCTCAGGAAATAATCAAAAATGCAGAATTTGAAGCAAATAATATAATTGAAAAGTCAAAAAAAGAAGCTGAAGCTGAAAAACAAAAGATAATATTTGAAGCAAATGAAAATGCCGAAGGAATTTTGGCATCTGCTTCTGCTGATTCCGAAAATCTTCGAAATGAGGTTCAAAAGGAAGCGGAGGAACTAATAAATTCTTCTAAAGCTGAAATCGAAAAAGCAAGAACACAAGCTGCAAATGAGGGTTATCAAGACGGCTATCAGGACGCAGGTCAAAAAATTCAAGAAGAATTGGAAGAAAAAATAAAGGATTTTGAAAATTTTTGTAAAATTCAGTTTGAAATAAAAGATAAAATTATAAAATCAGCTTCAAAAGATATTTTAGATATTATTTTAAATATTGCAAGAAAGATTTTGCATAAAGAATTAGACGCTAAAACAATAGATAAAATAATAAAATCCACCGTTGTACTTTTTGAAAAAAAAGAAAATATAAATATAATTTTAAGTGAAAAGTATGCAAAATTACTTTATGAATTGCAGAAAAAATCTTTAAATAATGATATTTTGTTTGAATTTGAAGATTTTAAACAATATGAAGGTTTTCAGGTTATTTATAATCCAAAATATGATGATGACACTATAATACTTGAAAATTTAAAAGAGCGTTTTGATGCTTCAATTAATTCGCAAATGGATGTTATTATAAGAAATATTTTGGAAAATACCGGAAACGGACAGTTAGATTCTCTGGAACAATACGTTGAAGAAAAAAACGAAGATGAAACTTAAGGATATAAACAATATAATAAATCAATCTGAACCCGTTTCTAAAGTTGGCAGAATAACTGAAATTATAGGTTTAACTATTGTTGCAGATGGTCCTGTTTCTTCGATTGGGGATTTGTGTCATATTGTAGGGGAAAATTTATCTGAAGTTATATACGCAGAAGTCGTCGGTTTTAGAGAAGATAGGGTCCTTTTAATGCCTTTAGGGTCAATGGAAGGACTTTGTGCGGGTGCAAAAGTTATTAATACCGGCACACAAATGAAAGTTAAAGTTTCTGATACTCTTTTAGGACGTGTATTAGACGGGCTTGGAAATCCGATAGACGGCAAAGGCGAAATAATAGCAGATGAATATTATCCGACTAATGCTAAAATTATAAATCCTATGGATAGAAAACCTATTGATGAACCTTTGTCTTTAGGCTTGAGAGCAATAGACGGACTTAACACTATTGGAAAGGGTCAAAGAGTTGGGATTTTTGCAGGTTCAGGTGTTGGAAAATCCACTACTCTTGCTATGATAGCAAAAAACACTGAAGCAGATATCAACGTTATTGCTCTAATCGGAGAACGCGGAAGAGAAGTTCGGGAGTTTATTGAAAATACAATGACAGAAAGCGGCATGAAGCGCTCCATTGTTGTTTGTGCCACATCCGAACAACCTGCTTTGGTTAAGATAAAAGCCTCTTTTGTAGCTTGTGCTATTGCTGAATATTTTCGAGATAAAGGTAAAAATGTTCTTTTTATGCTCGATAGTGTTACAAGAATTGCTCTTGCACAAAGAGAAGTAGGGCTTGCAGTTGGTGAACCGCCCGCAACAAGAGGATATACGCCTTCTGTTTTTGCGCTTTTGCCTAAATTTTTAGAACGTGCAGGAGCAAATAAGAAAGGTACAATAACAGGTCTATATACCGTTTTGGTCGAAGGTGATGATATGAATGAGCCTATAGCAGACGCTTCAAGAAGTATATTAGATGGGCATATAGTTCTATCACGTGCCTTGGCGCATAAAAATCATTATCCTGCTATTGATGTTTTAGCGAGTATTTCTCGTGTTATGAATAATGTTGTATCTTCTGAGCATAGGCAAGCAGCCGGTAAAATAAGAAATTTGCTTGCAAGCTATGCAAAAAATGAGGATTTAATTAACATAGGTGCATACGCAAAGGGTTCTGATGCTTCAGTTGATAAAGCAATAGCTATGATAGATAAAATAAATAATTATTTAATGCAAGATATAGATGATAAAACGGATTTCGAAATAACAAAAAATGAGCTTATTAACCTTGCTAAAATGTAGGTATTTATAAAGAAACAATTTTTCTATATAATTACAGTTGAGGGAAAATAGATGTATTCTTCAAGTGCATATAGAATATTATATCTTTTAAATTTGTTATCTAAAAAAGATTACACTAAAAATGAATTAATTGAAGAATTTGAAAAAAAAGGAATTAAGTTATCAAGTTCTACAGTAAGCTTGTATATTAATAAATTAGTTAAAAATGGTGTCAATATATCTATTTTAAAAGAAAAAAATAAAAATGTTTATCATTTTCAAAGAATACCTGCTAAACTTGACTTATCAGAAGAAGAATTGTCGATTTTATATGATGTTAAAAAACTTCTTTTTACTCAAAAAGACCATAATAAAATAAGAAAAGTTATTCGTTTGTTTTACAAATTGGCTTTTGTTTCAAAAAATGAAGAAATAAAAAGCGGCTTATTAGATTTTGGATATTATTCAAGCATAAATTGGCCGCTAGTTAGGATTTTAGAAAAACATTGCAGAGAAAAAAATATTATTCAGCTTGATTATATGTTGCCTAAAGGTGAAAATAAAAAGCTTATTATCCACGCAGACGATATAAGAATTGGTGATTGGTCAAATAAGATTTATCTTTGGGGCGCTTTTGAGGGTTCTAATTATTTATCTTATCTTCCTGTTGATAAAATTTATATGGTTGAAAAAGTTATACAAAAAAATGTTCCTTTTGATTCAACAATAACAACTTTAACATATAAAATTTCAAGAAAATTGTATGATGATATACAATTAAACTCTAAAGAAAATCTTGTTGAATTAAATGATAAATTCGCAGTAATTTCAAGACCTTTAGAGGATAATTTTTATATAATTCAAAGATTGATGTCTTTTTGTCCGGATTTATATTATATATCGGATGAAAATATTAAAAATAAAGTAAAAGAAAAATTAAGTATTTTGAAAGCTTCTTATGACAAAGAATTCGATAAATGAAAATAATTCTATAAAAATGTTCAATCTTTTGATAAATAATTCGATTACAAAAGATGAAATTTGTTCAATTTTAAATATTAAATTGCCGACTTTTTATAAATGCTATAAAAAATTAAAAGATGCAGGAATAGAAATTGAAAAAAACGGACTTTTATATTCTGCTTCAAAATTTTCTAAAACAATAACTTATACTCCCCTTGAAACAAGCATTCTTGCCTATCTTGTTTTTTTGGCGGATACTATGCTTCCTGAAAAGAAAAATAAAATATTAAAAAATGCAGTATTAAAAATGCTTTATATTTCAACAAAAGAAAATTATGATGAAACGTTGAAAAAATATGAAATTTTAAAACAAAAGGCAAATGAAAACACATTTAAAGAAAAAATTGAACTTTTGCAGAAATATAAAGATGCAAAATATGCTCTTAAAATTGTTCTTCGCTCAGGCAGAGAATACGATTTAACCCCTATAGATTTTTATTGGGAGAATAATAAAGTATATTTTTATTTTATGGATAGTGAAATCAGAAAAAGAAAAATGATTTCTATAGAAAAAATTGTTAAAATCATTCCTGAACATAAATTTAATAAAATAACCGAAGCGAAAGAAACAATATTTGAATTATACGGAAGACTTGCTAAAATATATGTTCTAAAAGAAGACGAAAGAGTTGTGGATAATTTTCCCGACAGATTAGTAATAGCAAACGGAAGTTCGGATAAGGAAGTTTTATTTAAAAGATTATTCAGGTATGATGAATTATGTAAGGTGCTTTTTCCTAAAGAAGATGTTGAAGCATTTAAAAGAATGATTGAAAAATCGCTTGATAATATAGATTGATTAAAAGATAATTAAAAAAAAGGTAATTAAGTGAAACTGCAAACAAAATATTTTATTAACGGTTTAATTTGTTTAATATTAGGGCTTTTGTGCATTACGTACTTACCTTATATAGTAAGAGATTTATTTATTAAAATTCAATTACAAAATTATATTTTTGTTCAATTGGAGCTTTTTTTGTTAATTGCCTGTTCTATTTTTTATCTTTTTTCTCCAAAATACTACACAAAGCAGATTTTAAGCTTTGTTTTAGGATATGTTTATTATTTGTTTTTTATTAAAGTTCTTGTGAATTATCTATAACTTCGGAGCTTTCCGGTTTTAAGGTTTGACCTATGGATTTTTCGAGGTTCGCTCTTGCGCTGTTATATTCATAGATTGTTTGATAATATGTCAGTTTTGCTTGAGAAAGAGCTACTTGAGCGTCTTTTAATTCAATTGCATCGCCATAACCTACTCTGTATCTTCCTGAAGTCAGGTCATAATTTTCTTGAGCTTTATCCATTGCAAGTTTTGTAACCGGAATTCTTGCTTTAGCATCTTTTAACCTTGTATAGACGCTTTGGATTTCATAATATATGTCGTTTACTTGTGCTTTTGTATCATATTGAATTTGTTGATAGGCTGCTTTTGCTTCTTTAATTTGGTTTCTTATTAAAACGGGATTAACGGTAGGAAATGTTAAAAAACCGCCGTAATTATACCAGTTTCTATCCGTCCAATTATCTATTCCGCCTTTTGAATAGCTTGCTTGAAATTCTAAACTGGGAAGAAAAGTTTTCCAAGCTAATTTAATACCTTGTTCTGCCGCATCAACGTTCAGCATAGCTCCTTTTAAATCAGGACGGGCATTATTAGCTATTTCAACAGCTTCTTTCATTGTTATTGAAACGGGTTCATATTTTAAAGATGTATTTATTGAATAAGGGTCAACAAAAGGAAGCCCCATAGCATTATTTAATTTGGAATATGCAATGTCAACGTTATTTTCAGCTGCAATTAGCTGTTGTCTTGCATCTTCCATGTTTGTTTGAGCAAATAAAACATCTACTTTTGTTTTTGTGCCGACTTCCCAAAAGGCCATTGCCTGATGATAAGTTTGAGTGAAGCTATCCAGAGTATCTCTTGCAACTTTTCTTTGATCAAATGCGTATAAAAGGTTATAATATGCGTCTTTTACAGCGCATACAACCTCATTTACAGTTGTATCTATATCGGTTTTGGCTTTTTCGTACGATATTTTATCTATTGTATATTGGTTTTGAGTGTAGCCAAAATCCCAAACAAGCTGTTTTATGGTAATTGTACCTAATGTATATTTATTAAAAGCGCTTGCTTTAATGTTTCTCAGCATACTTAAATCAGGCATGTTATGGTTAATTGAGCTTGACCAATCAAGTCTTGGAGTGTAGCCTGACAATGTTTCCCATTTTTGATATTTAGCTATTTCTGTTTTAGCGTATGCTGATTTAATTTTAGGATTATTAATAAGCGCTAATTCAAGGCAATCAGCTAAATTTAGCTCAACGGATTTTGAAATTCCGCCTTCGAGTTTAATTTTTTTGTCGCTTGCTTCTCCGACATTCATATAAACATCTGTCGGAATTGAATATTTTTCTTTTACTTTATCTGTTACCTGATATTGTTTTTTAGGTTTTTCGGGTTTAACTTTGATTTTTTTAGGTTTTTTATTTTTTTTAAAAATGCTTAAACCCTTATCAAGCTCTTGTCTTTCAGCGCTTGAATTGCTTTCGTTTGTTGTTGTTAAGTCATCTGCTAATGCGATTGAAGTGGCAAAAAGACAAAAGACAATAAATAAAGCTTTAATTTTTTTGCTCATTATTATCCCCCTCAATTTTATTATGCCATTTTTTCTTCGTGTCTTCTCGTAATTGTTGAATTATTACATAAAATGCAGGGACAAGTATTGTACCTATTATTGCGGCTGCTGTCATACCGCCAAAAACTGTTACGCCGAGAGATTTTCTGGACATTGAACCCGGACCTACCGCAAAAACGAGCGGTAAAATACCGAAAATAAATGCTAAAACTGTCATCATAACAGCTCTAAATCTTGTTATAGCGGCTTTTTCGGCTGCTTCAATTATAGATAGACCATTTTCACGCTCTGTTTTTGCAAATTCTATAATTAAAATCGCTTGTTTAGCTGCAAGACCAATTAACATAATAAGACCGATTTGAGCATATAAATCGAGTGATTGACCCCACAAATATTGGAATAATACGGCTCCAAGCATAGCAATAGGCGCAATCAGCATAACCCCTATTGGTAACATCCAGCTTTCATATAATGCTACAAGGAATAAATAAACGAAAATTAAAGACATCGCAAGAACTATTGTTGTTTGACCTGCGGATTCAATTTCTTGAAGTGAAGTTCCCGACCAAGCAAAGCCCATATCACTAGGCAGATTTTCTCTTGAAATTCTTTCCATTTCAGCTATAGCATCACCTGAAGATTGACCTTTTGCAGGGTTACCTTGGATTTGGATTGATTTATACATATCAAATCTTGTTATATTATAAGGACCTGTTGTAGGTTCAACTCTTACTATGGATGATAGAGGTGCAGAAGCACCTGAGGCTGTTTTAACATAGACTTTATCTATTGAATCTATTGTTGAACGGTATGGTTCTTCAGCTTGCATCATAACTCTGAATACACGTCCGTATAAGTTAAAGTCATTAACATAATACGTACCGAATTGGCTTGATAGTGCTGTATAGACATCATTTATATCTATACCTTGAGATAATATTTTTTCATAGTCTATATTTATTATAAGTTGAGGCGTTTGTGAGTTATATTGTGTGAAAACGCTTGATAATTTAGGGCTTTGATTTGCCTTTTGAATTATTTTTTTAGCTTCCTCATGAAGTTCTTGAGGGGTTCTGTTTCCTTTATCCAAAAGCTGATATTCAAATCCTCCGAACATACTTAAACCGGTAATTGGCGGCGGAACGAAAGAGAATATGCTTACATTTGGATATTTTTTAGCCAAGGTATTAGCATTTGCTAAGATATCATCAAGTGTTTTGTGTGATTTTGCTTTTTCTTCTTTTGACATGAAAAGATATTTAATAAAATTAGGCTTTAATCTTGTATGCCAATCATCCAGATGAGCAATCATAATTGATGTATTTTGTCCGTTAAAGCCGTTCATGGTTAAAACGGAGTGAACACCGGGGGTATTTAATAAGTCATCAGTGAATTTTGTTGCTATTTCATCTGTTTTAGCTAATGATGCACCGTCTTTTAGCTGTACATTGGTAAAAATTGCGCCTGAATCTTCTGTTGGTAAAAATCCTGTGGGAATTAACTTGAACATACCAATTAAGGCTACAACCAATATAACGTAAGTTATAAGAGTTCTTTTGGGTGCTTCAATAAAGTATTTAGAACCTTCCATGTAACTATTTTTTGTTCTTTCAAAGGCTCTATCGAATTTTTTGAGTGAAACATCCCATCCATAAGCTAAAAATTCTCCCCAAGCTTTTATTTTTTCAAAACCTTTGAGGTCTTTTTTATCGTTCCAATAATCTTTATATAATTCTCTGTATTTTTCGTAAAAACTTCTTTGAGGCATATCTTCCTTGCTTCTTAAGAAGATTGCGCACAAAGCAGGTGCTAAAGTTAATGCCATAATGGTTGAAATACCTACTGAAACAGCTATGGTAACAGCAAATTGTTGATACATTTTGCCTGTAATTCCGGGGATAAATGCAACAGGAACAAAAACCGCCATTAAAACAAGTGATGTTGCAATAACGGCCCCTGAAACTTCTTCCATAGAAATAATTGCTGCTTCTTTAGGTTTTAAACCTCTCTCGATATGCCTTTGAACGTTTTCAACGACAACAATGGCATCATCTACAACTGTTCCGACCGCAAGAACAAGTCCGAATAATGTTAAAGTGTTAATTGAAAAACCAAATACTGTAAATGCTGCAAAAGTACCGATTAAGGATACAGGAATTGCGCAAAATGGTACAATGCTGGCTCTCCAGTCGCCAAGGAACAGATAAACCGTTGCAACAACGATTAATATAGCAAGTATAATGGCTTCAATAACTTCATGCAAAGAGTCTTTAACAGAATCCGTTGCATTATAGAAGGTTGAATATTTTATTCCGTCGGGGAAGTTTTTAGATAATTCTTCCATTTTTTTGTTACATTTTTCAGCAACATCAATTGCATTTGCATAGGATAATTGCGTAACAGACATAACCGCAACGGATTTATTATCTACTTTACCGTCTGTAGTATAGTTTTCGCCTGCAAGTTCGACCCTTGCTATATCTGATAAGCGAATTGCTTGTCCGCCAACATTTGAGCGAATTATGATATTTTCAAACTCTTCTTTGGTTTTAAGTCTTCCGGGGGTTTTTAGGGTAATTGCCATATCAGTTTTTTTGACTAAAGGTTCATTACCCAAAGAACCTGCTGAAACTTGAGCATTTTGAGCGTTTATGGCAGCTGAAACCTCGGCAGATGAAACATTAAGAGCCGCCATTTTTTCGCTATCCAGCCATATTCTCATTGAGTAGTCTTTTCCGCCGAAAACTTGAACTTCTGCAACGCCGTATATACGCGCAAGTTCATCTTTTAAATATATTGATGCGTAATTTGATAAAGTTACCAAATCAACGGAATTATCGGGTGAATAAATACCGTAATACAAAAGTCCGCCGCCGCTTGTATTTTGTTTTACCGTAAGTCCGTATCTTGATACATCCGAAGGAAGTCTTGAAGTTACAAGAGAGATTTTATTTTGAACGTTAACGACGTTCATATCAGGATCAGAACCTACTTCAAAGTATATTTTTAATCTGTATTGTCCGTCTTTTGAATCAGACGACATATATAACATTCTTTCAACGCCGTTAACAGCTGATTCAATAGGAGCTGCAACTGTTGATTCTATAACATCTGAACTCGCACCTGTGTATGTTGCCGTTACCATAACTTGCGGCGGGGTAATTGTCGGATATTCTTCAAGGGGTAATGCTTTCATTGCAATAAAACCTACAAGCATTATTACAATTGATATTACAAAAGCAAATCTAGGCCTTTCTATGAAAAATTTTGATGAAAACATTTATTCCCCTTTTTTTGTTGTTTGTTCAGCGTTTTCCTTATTTTGTTGAATTTTTACGGGCATTTTAGGTGTTAGTTTGGTTAAATTGGTTGCAATATATTTATCACCTTTTTTTAAACCTTCTTTGATTATCCAATAATTTTCATATTGTCCTGCATCTTTAAAATATTTTGTTTGTACAATGTTGTTTTCGTCTGCAACATAGACATAACGCCCTTTTGAATCTTGCAGGACAACTTCTTGCGGTACAACAAGAACGTTATTTTTTTGATTTGAATAAACTTTAACCTTTACAAAATCTCCAGGAATTAGAACATGGTCATTATTTTCAAAAGTTGCTCTAAAATCCATAGTTCCTGTGGAGGTAGATATCTGGTTATCCCAAAAATCTTGTATACCTTTAACAGGATATACCGTTCCGTTTGGTAATATAACATCTACTTTTATTGGTTTTTCGCCTTTTTTAGGTATGAAATCCAAATTTCTTAAATCACTGAATTGTTTTGAATCAACGCTATATTTAACGTATATCGGATTTGTTTTAATTACTGTCGCTAAAGTACCCGATGAAATTGTTACATAGTTTCCTTCTTGAATTTGCAGAGAGCCGATTTTGCCGTCTACGGGAGATTTTATTGAGGTATATCCGTAATTTCTCTTAGCTTCGGCTAATTGTGCACTTGCAGATTTAACAGCAGCGCTTGCTGCATCTTTATCTGCTTTTAGTCCGTCATAAGTAGATTTTGAAATAAAATCTTTTTTAACAAGCTCAGCGCCTCTATCGTAATCTCTTGTTGCTTTATATAAAACCGCTTTAGCATTTTCCAAATCTGCTTTTGCTTTATTTAAATTGTTTAAATATTGTGTAGGTTCAATTGTAAAGAGCAACTGCCCTTTTTTTACAAAATCACCTTCCTTGAAATGCTTTTTTTGTAAGTAGCCGTCTATTCTTGCAACTAAATCAACTTTATCCATAGATTGAACTCTGCCGGGGATTTCGATTGATTTATAGATTTCTTTTTCTTCAATATTGCCCAATTCAACCGTTGGAGTTGAACTCAGTGCAAGAGCTTTTGCTCTTTGGATTTCTCCGACTTTAGTTATAGTAAAACGGATACCTACAAGCACCAGAATTACAACTGATGTAACAATTAATATTTTCTTCATTTTATGGTTTATCTCCCCTATGTTTCATCATTTTATCATAAATCAAATGCTGTAAGAAATAATAATCATCCATTTAAAGTAGATGGAATTACATTTTTCAGATAATATGATTTATTTTTTTATCTCCCTCAATAGGATAAAAAACAAATTATACTATCATCCAATTTAAAAAAATGAAAAGTTGAGATAATAGAATTATCCTCTTTATATTTCAAAAGAAAGGAGGGAAATTCTGTGATTAAGAGATATTTTAATATTTTAATAAAAAAAACCGATAAATATAATAAAAAAGCGACCAACCCCTTTTTAAAAAGTGAATTTTCATATAATCCTTTTAAATCTATATATGAACAAACCTATATTTGGGTAGAGAAAAAATCTGATGATACTTGATTTATCTTTTAAAAATCGGGTCGTGATTGGAATATTTTTTCTTTTTTTCCTTATTAAAATTTGAGCTTCCTACATTTTCGATTGTTTGTTTTTCTAACTCCTGTCCGAGGTTGTTTAAATCTAAATTTTCAATTTCGGACAGATTTTCTTTGTTTGAATAAATTTCATCTAATTTCTTTTTTGTTTCTTGAAATACAAATTCTTTTTGACTTTCATCAATATTAAATTTTTCGATTGCTGCTCTTATTTCTTCATCGGTAGGCATTTTGAGTTCTTGTGCTATAGTTAAATTCGCAAATAAGAAAAAAACAACAGTAATTATATAGAAAATTTTTTTCATTTTATTCCCTTAAGATATTATATTTTTATAATAAAATATTTTTATGACTTTTGTAAATGAATTAAAAAGAGTATGTCCTGATAATTTTCTTGAAAAAAAAGAAGATTTATACGTTTATGCTCATGATACATCTCAAAATCCTGATAATATAATTTTACCTCGTGCGGTTGTTTTTCCGAAAAATACTAAAGAGGTAAGTGAAGTTGTTAAAATTTTAAATAAATATAATGTTCCTTTTATTCCAAGAGCGCAAGGCACAAATCATTGCGGCGCAACAAGATTAATAAAAGAATCGGTTGTTATTCATTTTTCTAAAATGGATAAAATTATAAAAATTGATAAAAAGAATTTAATTGCAAAAGTTCAACCGAATGTTGTGATAGGAGATTTGAATAAAGAGCTCGATAAATTAAATCTTTTCTTTCCGCCTGATCCTTCAAATCTTGCTGTTTCAACTGTTGGCGGTGCAATAGGTCTTTGTGCCGGCGGACCAAGAACATTTAAATACGGAAATACAAAAGATTATGTTATTAATCTTGAGGTTGTTTTAGCAGATGGCTCTGTTATTAAAACTTCTAAAGACTTGCCAAAAAATGTTACGGGATATAATATTACAAGTCTTTTTGTTGGGTCTGAAGGAACTTTGGGGTTAATTACGGAAGCTACTTTGAAGCTTATTCCAAAACCTGAAGAAAGACTTTTAACCTTAGCTTATTTCAATTCTCTTGAAGATGCTGCTAAATGTGTAAATAATATAATAGATTTTGGATTTATACCTTCCACTTTGGATTTATTGGATAATAATACAATTAAAACAATTGAAAGATTTAATCCTTGTAATCTTTTAACAGATAAAGAGGCTGTTTTATTAATTGAATTAGACGGATTTAGAAAATGCGTCCAATATGAAACCGAAATTTTAAAAGAAATTTTGCAAAAATCAAATGCGCTCAATATTATTCAAGCAAAAAATCAAATTGAAAATGAAGAAATTTGGAGAGCAAGAAGAAGTGCTTATTCTGCTGTTACTCAGTTAAAGTCGAATGTTGTAACGGAAGATATTGTTGTTCCGAGAGAAAAAATAGTTGAATGCGTTAGAAAAATAAATGAAATTTCAAAAAAATATAATATTACAGTCTGCATTATGGGACATGCAGGAGATGGCAATATCCACCCTAATTTTGCTCTTGATTTATCTGATAAAACTGAAAAAGAAAATTTTGAAAAATTAAAAGACGAGCTTTTTTATTATGCGTTATCTGTAGATGGAACACTATCAGGAGAGCATGGGATAGGTTTGCATAAGAAAAAATATTTAAAAGACGCTCTTGATAATGGGGCTTTTCAGGTAATGCAAAATATTAAAAAATTATTTGATACTAAAAATATTATAAATCCGGAAAAAATGTTTTAATTATGACAAAATTCAATGATTATAAAGAAATAGTTATTAATTTAATCAAGCTTTCTTTGCCTATCTTAGGCGGAAATCTTTCGCAAATTTTGGTAAATTTAGCTGATACCATTATTGCAGGCAGATATTCAACATTGGCACTAGGAGCTGTTTCAGTTGCAAGCGCTATAATAATGACTGCAATAATAGGCGCAATCGGCTTAATTATGAGCATTAGTCCGGTTATATCAAATTTTAGAGGTGCAAATATAAGAAGTAAGAAATATTTTAAATTAACTCTTTTATTTTCTCTTGTTGTTTCAATTCCGTTTTTTATTTTAATTGAAATTTTAATTTTGAAGTTGCCTATGATAGGGCTTTCAGATGAATTATTTGAACCTGTTAAGATTTATCTTGAAATATGCTCTTGGACGGTTTTTCCGAGCGCTGTTTTTATAGCTTTAAAAGAATTTTTGCAGGCTTATGAAAAAGTTGTTTTTGCAAATGGTTTAATGCTTTTTATGGTAATTTTAAATGTTATATTAAATATTATTTTAGCTTTCGGGTTTAATTTTAACGGAATACAAATTCCTGAAATGGGGGTTAAAGGTCTTGCATTAGCTACTTTGATTTCAAAAGTGCTTGTTGCTGTTTTGATGATTTTATATTGCCTGCCTTTATTTAAAACTCCTTTTGAAAAGTCCAAAAAATATGTTAAAGATTTAATTAAAACGGGTTTTCCAATCTCGCTTGCCATGTTTTTTGAATTTTTAGGATTTAATTTGACAGCTGTTTTAATTGGGAAGTTTTCAGCTCTATTTGCAGGAGTTCATAATATAATTTTATGTGTTGCAAATTGTACATTTATGATTGCGCTTTCAATTTCTTCGGCTGCAAGTATCAGAGTCGGATATTTTAACGGTAAGAAAGATAAGCTTAATATAAAAAGATACGCAATTACCAGTATTTCGATGATTATAATAGTTTGTATTATTGCTTTTTGCTTTTTTGATATATTTCAAAATCAAGTTGTGTATTTGTTTTCAAAAGATGCAGAGGTTTTATATTGGTGTAAAAAAATTCTTAAAATTGCGCTGTGTTTCTTATTCTTTGATGGTTTGCAATGTGCTTGTGTCGGAGTTTTAAAGGGATTAAAAGATACTAAAATTATCATGTTTACCATGCTTTTTGCATATTTAATTATAGCAATTCCTTTTGGGTCTTATTTTGCATTTAATTACGGCTATGTTCTTGAAGGATATTGGACAGGACTTGCGCTTGCTTTGCTTTTTGCGGCTATAGTAACAAGTACAAGATTAATATACGATATAAGGAAAATTAAGTTTTAGTTTTTTTTGTTATTTTCTTTAACTGCTTGTATTAAGGCAATACATAAATCAACTTCTTTATCATTGAGTGAATATATATTTTGGATTAATTCTTCTCTTTTTTTATTTATTTGACTGCTTGTATTTATTCCGAATTCACATAAATTAATATCAAGTATTTCTATGATTTTAAAAAAATTATTTATATTTGGTAAAAATGCTCCTCTTTCAATTTGACCTAGGTGTTTTTCGGATATTCCTATTAATTCTGATAGTTCTTCTTGAGTTAATTTTTTCTTTTTTCTGTGTTTTTTTATAATCTGACCTGTTAATTTTTTATCTTGAAGTATCATGATGTATTCTCCAATATTTAAGTTAAAAATAGGATACATACATAGTATTTTTAACTTTATTAATATATCTTTTTATATAAAAAGATATGTAAATATTGCTTTTTTAAAAAATTTATATTATATATAAAATTAACCAAAACATTTTTGAATAACGGATTGAACTAGGAAAATAATATGAAAAAAATTTTTGCTTTTAGTTTAATTGAACTTATGATTAGTTTAATTACAATAAGTTGTATAATGGCTGCGTTTACGCCAATTTTGACTAAAAAATTGAATAAAACAAATGTTACAATGTCTATATCTGAAATTTCATCAAAGTGTGATAAATTTTCTTCCGATTGTGTACTTTGTTATCCTAATAAATGTTTAATTTGTAATAAAAGTTGTACTGATGGCGAAATAAAAGATTCTGAAAAATGCAGTTGTGAAACTTGTGCTGCAATGTATCCTAATTGTTTAGAGTGTAAAACTTCGGGTTGCCAAAAATGCTTGTCCGGTTATGGATTAACGGCAGATAAGTCTTGTGAATTATGTCCTTTGGGATATTATTCGGATGGTTCAACTTCCTGTAAGCCTTGTTCTGCAGGCAAATATCAGGATACAACAGGTCAAAGTACTTGTAAAGATTGTCCTGCGGGTAAATATCAAGATTTAGAAGGTCAAAGTACTTGTAAAGATTGTTCTGCAGGTAAATATCAGGATTTAGAAGGTCAAACTACTTGTAAAAGTTGCCCGATAGGTAAATATCAGGATGTAACAGGTCAAAGTACTTGTAAAGATTGTTCTGCAGGTAAATATCAGGATTTAGAAGGACAAACTACTTGTAAAAGTTGCCCGATAGGTAAATATCAGGATGTAACAGGTCAAAGCACTTGTAAAGATTGTCCTGCAGGTAAATATCAGGATTTAGAAGGACAAACTACTTGTAAAAATTGCCCTGATGGTAAATGGTCAACTTCTGCTTCAAATACATGTGATATTATTTGCGAAGTTGGATATAGTTGTTCTTCCGGCAGTATGCAGGTTTGCTCTGCGGGAACTTATTCTTCAGGTTCTTTGGGATTGTGTTTAGCATGTGAAAAAGGTAAATATCAGGATATAACAGGTCAAAGTAGTTGTAAAAGTTGTCCTGCAGGTAAATATCAGGATACAACAGGTCAAAGCAGCTGTAAAAACTGTCCTGATGGGAAATATCAGGATTTAGAAGGTCAAAGTACTTGTAAAAGTTGTTCTTCAGGATATACTCCTAATTCTACAAAGACAGGATGTGAAAAGACTTGCTCTTGTTCTGAAAATTATTATTTATATTATTCTTTTTTTGAAGATGAAAAAGAATCGAAGTATAGTTGCAGCAGCAGTTGTCCTGAAAATTTCGGAACGGTGATAACAGATGAAAAAGGATGCAAAACTTGTCGAATCGTATGTCCGAGCAATTATCGATATGATTCATATAATGGATGTGCACAATGTTATTCTCCTAGTGTTCCAAGTAAATTAAATGCAACAAGTTGTACTTGTCCTTCCGGTTATTATATTGAGAAGAATGTCATAATCGCAAAAATATATGCTTCCGATGGAACTTTGTATAAGAATATAACACTTACTGGCGGATTTAATAAATGTATAGAAAATTTAAACCCCAGTCTTGCAGGATGCAGGTCGATAGATACCGTACCTAGCACTAATCATTCTACTTGGGCTAATTATGGGTGCAAACCCAGCTGTAATTGGTATAAAGGTGAATATATTGATACAACAGACGGAACATGTAAACAATGCAGCGGTTACTCTACTGGATTTGATTGTAAATCAAATTACCTTATATCATTAAGCAGAAAATATCTTACTGATGGTAATTTTGTATATCAAATTTCAATTTCATACGATTCTGTAAGTGATGACGGAAAAACTTTTACAAAAGACGGAGTTACTTATTATATGAAAGCGTTAACAGAATCCGAGTTTTAATTATTTTTTGTGTTTTGATTAGGGATGTGCTTTTGTATATCCCATTTTTTTAATTTTCAGGCAAAATAAAAAGCAGGCTATTTATGAGCCTGCTTTTTGAATTTTGTTTATTATTTTTTAACTACTTTAATTGCGCTATCGGGGCAAACCATAGCACAAGTTCCGCAGCCTATGCATAATGACGGGTCAGGTTCTACGCAGGGTGTTTGATATAATCCTACTTCTTTTGACCATTTTAAGCATTGTTTCGGGCATTTCACCATGCAAAGTCCGCAGCCTTTGCATAATTCTGAAAACATATACCAGTCTGCTTTTCCGTTTGCTACATTTTCAACTTTAAAGCCTTTATATTGTTTTTCTGTTGTCATTTAAACACCAACTTTCTCTATCATTTCCATACCCATTTCAAGAGCCTTGTAGTTAAGTTCTCTCAATTCGGGTTTAGCTGCAAATTTTTTACCGAGTGCAATTTCCATTGCGTTTTTAATATCGTCTAATTTTAGAACGTTTGTTGCTTTTAATAAAACGCCTAAAATCATAATATTAAATACACGAGCTGATAATTGTTCGTTTGCTATTTTATTTGCTTCAACCGAAATTACTTCTTTACATTTTGCAGTCGGTTTTGTGGTACATACAGATGAATCGTAAACTACGACTGAATCAGGGGATGTATAGGTTTCACATCTTGCAATTGCTCTATCTGATAGAGCAATTATAATGTCGCCTTTTGCAAAACGAGGTTCGCCGATTTTTTCATCTGCTATTTGACAGAAAGCAACTGAAACACCGCCGCGTTGTTCAACGCCGAAGTTTGGAATATAAAGAATTTCTTTTCCTGCTTCATATCCTGCTTCAACAAGGATTTTTGCAATTGATTGAACGCCTTGTCCGCCTTCACCTGCCAAAACTATTTTTGTTCTTGCCATATTATTACTCCAATCCTTCTCTTATAAGAAATTCTTTTACTTCGAAACATTCTTCCATTGTTTTCAATCTGCCCCAAGTGTCAACATTGTTTGTTCTCCAGTTTAGAGGGCAAACTGATAAAACTTCAACGAATGAATATCCGCCCATTGCTGTGTTTTTAAGAGCTTTTTTCATTACACTTGAAAGTTTTCTTAAGTTTGAAACAGAAGCTCTTGCAACATAAGCTTTATTAGGGTCAGCAATTGCTGCAACAAGTTCTGCTGCTTTTGCCGGTCTTCCTGTAACTTCAGGGTCGCGACCGTATGGAGTTGTTTCCGTTTTTTGTCCGGGCATTGTAGTAGGACTCATTTGTCCGCCTGTCATACCGTAGTTTGTGTTGTTTGCAACAATAACAAGGATATTTTCGCTTCTTGTTGCAGCGTTTACAAGGTGTTGAGCACCAATTGCCAATCCGCCGCCATCTCCCATGTATGCAATTCCTACGGTTCCGGGGTTAGCTCTTGTAACACCGTATATAACAGGGGTTGTTCTTCCGTGGTGTGTTTGAACGGTATCAAGGTTCATATAATTCCAAGATAATAAAGAACATCCTATATCACAACCAAATACGGTTCTTTCGTTTAATTCCAATTCATCTATTGCTTTAGCTAAAGTTTTTAAAATCATACCATGACCGCAGCCGGGGCAGAATTTACTTGCTCCTGCTTCTTCATTTTGAGCTTTAGCTAAATCAGGTTTTACATCTAATGTAGTTATCATTTTATTTCCTCATCAATTTCTATACGTTTGCCATTTCACGAACCATTGATTCAACTTTTGCAACTATATCGTCGCCTGTAACACCTACGCCCATTTTGAATAATGTTTGATATGGTGTCGTAAGTCCGTATAATTTTTCTAAGCACATTTGAGCAAGTTGACCATTAGCAGATTCCGTAAAGAGAACTTGTTTAGCTTGTTTAACTGCTTTTCTCATAGGTTCAGTCGGCAAAGGTCTAATTGTGATTGGTCTGAATAGACCGGCTTTAATTCCTTTTGCTCTCAATTCATCAACAGCTGTCATAGCAGAACGTGCCACTATACCATGAGCAATAATAAGAACTTCAGCATCTTCTGCTTTATATTCAAGATATTCTTCAACTTCTTTGCTCATTTTATCGTAATCAATTTGATATTGGTCAAGCTGAGCCATAAGCTCTTCTTCAAGATTAAATGTATTTCTTAAATGATTTGCTTTTCTATCAACGCCGATTTTGCCTTCTGCTCTTAGGGCTGCAGGAGTAGGTTCCATTTTGATACCGCGAGAAGCAGGGTCATATAATGTAACAGGTTCTCTCATTTTGCCTTGATAGCCGTCAGCCAGCATAAATGTTGGGAAACGATATTTCCAAGCAGTGTTAAAAGATTTAATCATATAATCAAATAAATCTTGGTGTCCTGCTGTTGAATAAACTATTCTAAAGCCTTCTCCGTTTCCGCCAAAGCATGTTAAACGAGTTTCTTGTTGAGCATAAATTACGGTTGCAGTAGAAGGTCCGCCTCTTTGCATTACTGCGCAGACGAAAGGAATTCTCATCATTTCAGCCATAGATTGAGCATCTTGCATAATAACGTTACCGGGGCCTGCTGTAGCTGTAAAAGCACGTTTGCCTGCTAAGATACCGCCGATTGTAGAAAAACCTGCAGAGATTTCATCTTCGGTTTGCAAAAATCCTGCTTCGGTTTTTGGTAATAATTTGCACCAAGTGTGCATAATTTCATTTTGAGGTGTAATCGGGTATCCGTACATAAATTCAGCTTCTGCGGCATTTGCTGCATAGGCTATAACTTCATTACCCGTCAAGAACATTCTGGTGTCTTGAGTGATAAGTTTTTTAACCATAATTAATCCTTAACCCTTATTTTAAAACTCTATACAATTTAAAAATACTACAAAATTAAGCTTTTATCAAGATTTTTTCAATATTTTAAAGGCTTTATTTTTTTACAACAAAACCAAAAGTTGAAGAATTATTTTGTCTGGATTCTGCAATAATATTCCAGTTATGAGCGCTAATTAGTTTTTTTGCAATGTTTAAATTTAAACTCATACCAAGTTGGTTAAAATCGCATAAATTCTTTTTATCTTCAAATAAACTGTTGATTTTTTCTTTTGTCATATAAATCGACTTATTTTTTGTACAGAAAGAAATTGATTTCTTGCTTTCTTTAACTAAAATTTCAATGTCGCTTTTTTCAAAACCATAGGAAACAGAACTTGAAAGAATATTGAAAATGATTTTTTGTATCATTAATCTGTCTGCTTTTAATTTAATTTCATTTTTTTTGTTAGTTTTTACAACTATATTTTGATTTTTTTCTTTTGCAAAATTTTTAATTATATTGCAGCAATCTTGAATTTGTTCAAGTATATCAATGTTTTCTAATTTTGGCTGCGGTTTTTCATTTTCATATTTAGCAAGAAAAATTGTATTTGAAATAATTTCAAATAAGAAATAATTAGAATTTAAAATTTCGGTTAATATATCTTTTTGTTCAGAATTTAATTTGCCGAAACGTTCTTTTAAAATTAATTCAAGACTTTGAATTTGCGCTAAAAGAGGTGTTTTTATGTCATGGTTTAAAATGCAGGTAAATTTGTTTCTTTCTTTTTGAAGTTTTTCATTGTACCTGCTTTTTATTTTTTTAAATTTTTCTTTTATTTTTTTTATGAGTTTTTTTTTAAAAAACATTTTTTCCTCGTTTTAAAATAAGTTTGCTCTTACTGCTTTAACTGCTGCTTGGACTCTATCTTCTACGGATAATTTCATTAAAATATTTCCTACATGAGCTTTTGCGGTGTTTGTTGAAACAATTATTTCTTTTGCTATTTGGGAATTGGTTTTACCTTCGATTAAAAGCCTTAAGACTTCAAGTTCTCTATCTGTTAGGCTATTTTTTAATCTTCTGTTTTCATATAAATTTTCTAAATCTTTTATATTTGGAGCAGGAATGGATGCAAAAGCTGTTTTTGCTATTTCTAAATCCATCCAAAATTCTCCTGAGGTAACCATTTTGATAATTTTTTTAAGTTCTTGTTCTTCAGTATTTTTAAGAACATATCCGCAAGCCCCGCAAGCTAGAGAGGCAAGAACTCTTTCTTCGTTTTCATAGGATGTAAACATAATTACTTTGGTTTTAGGATATGTGTCTTTTATGATTTTCGTTGCTTCAATTCCGTTCATTTCAGGCAGTTCAATATCCATAAGGATAATATCCGCTTCATTTTTTTTCATTGCATCAAGACATTCTTCTGCAGTTTGAAAATCACCTAAAATCTTGTAATTATCATCATGCTCGAAATATCTTTTATGTGCAATTCTGGTGAGTAAATAATCATCAACTATGTATAAGGTGATTGTTTTCATATCAGCTCTCATTCCTGTTCAGTGTCAAGGCTATGATATTAAACAACTTGATGTTTGTATATTACCCGAGTCGGCTAATTTAGTTGAATAATTTTTGAGCTTGCTCTATTGTTTCTTTTAGTTTTTCGGGTTTGTCTGCCATATAATATATTTTCATTTTTTGTTCGTATAGTTCGTATGAATTCGGATATTTTTTCGTGGCATCGTTAAGAATTTTTATTGAGGGTTCTTCTTTGCCTGTTAATTCGTAGTATATTTCTGATAAATCAATATATTCATCTGGTGTGGCAGGTTTGAATTTTTTTATTTGAGCAAACTGAGCTTTTGATTTTTTTTCATCGCCTTGTAATTTGTATAAAATATACAAATTATATTTATATATTATTGAATTTTTGTCAAGCGAAAGTTTTTCGTTCAAAAATTCTTCTGCCTTTTTAATTTCATTTAGTTTTATGTAGTTTTTTATGTATAATTTTTCGGCTTCTGCGTTTAGTTTGGTGATTTTATTAAGTTCTTCAAGTGATTTAGAATAATTTTTTAAATAATATTCAATTTTTGCTTTTTCAAAATAATATTCATTATGTTTTCCTAATTTTAAAGCTTCGTTTATATATTCAAGAGCTTCTTTATAGTTTGCTTCTTTTGAACATATTTTTGACAGTAAAAATTGCACTTCGCTTGATTTGGGATTTATTGAAGAAGCTTTTCTTATTAAATTGATTGCTTCTTTTAATTTTCCTGTTTCAATCAGTGAATATATGTAGCCGAAATATCCTTCATAATAAGCGTCATTAACGTTTATCAATGTTTCGAAATATATTTTTGCATTTTTGTAATCTTTTTTATTTAAGTAGTAATTTCCTAAATAAAGAAGAACTTTTATGTTATTTGGGTTGATTTTATACGCTTTTTGAAGAGCTGAAAATTCTTTTTCAGGGTTATTTTCAATAGAATATATTTTTGCTTCAAGAAGATTTATTCTTAAATTATCGCTGCTATATGTTTTTTTATATTCTTCAAGGGTTGATTTTGCAGAATTAATATCGTTATTTTTTAGATAGCATTCTGTTAAAAAGGCATAAGTTTCAGGATTTTTTTCTATTTCAAGACTCTTTTTTAAGTTTTCGATTGTCTTATCAATTTCGCCTTTAAAATATAATTCAAGAGCGCTTAAATCGTATATTTCTTTTGTTGTATCGGGAATTGATGTTATTCCCAGTTCTTTTGCAAGATTGGTATTTAAAAGATTATTGTCAAAAATAATTGCTTTTGAAATGTATTTACCGGCTTGTTCTTTGTCGCCTTCAAGAAGGGCTATTTTTGCTTTTATAAAATATGCACTTGATGATTTTGGATCAATTTTTAACATCATATCAGCATAATAGCCTGATTCTTTTATTTTTCCGGTTTCATAATACATTGCTGCCATATCAAAATAATCTTCAATATTGATATTTTTATTTTCAAAAATTATTTTTTCTATGCTTCTATTTTCTGAAGTGATTTGGTATGATTTTTTAAAATATTTAATTGAATTATTTTTATCTGAAAGATTTTTATAAATTTCGCCTAAAAACCAATACCCGTCTTCGTCGTTGGGATTGCTTACAATGTAATTTAAAAAGAAATTTTTAGCTGAGCTAAAGTTTTTGTTTTGAAATTCATTTATTCCGTCTTGGATTTTCCACAGTAAGCTTGCATTTGCATTTGTGCAAATGAGAAAAAAGAAAATAAAAAATATTTTGAAATTTTTTATCATAATATTTTTTCTATGATTTCTTTTAAATCGCTAAAAACTTTATCAATAGTTTGAGTAGCATCTATTACTTTTATTCTTTCAGGATATTTTTCAGAAAGTTCAAGATAACCTTGTCGAACTCTTTTATGGAATTCAAGACTTTCTTTTTCCATTCTGTCTTTGGTTGAACCTACTCTTTTTTGAGCTGTTTCGATATCCACATCGAAAACAATTGTCAAATCAGGTTTCCTGCCTTTTGTTGCAATATTATTTAAAAGGTCAATTTGTTCAATATTTCCTTTTCTTCCGTATCCTTGGTAAGCAACAGTTGAATCTATACATCTGTCGCAGAGAACAATTTTACCTTCGTTGACATTTTTTAAAACAATTTCTTCAATGTGTTGGGCTCTATCTGCAAGATATAAAAACATTTCCGCAACATCAGAAACAAAACCTTTGTGAAATAAAAGGATCTGTCTTAAATTTTTGCCGATTTCACATCCGCCCGGCTCTAATGTTACAATTGTTTCATAATTTTTTTCTTTTAGATAATTATTTAGAAGTTCAATTTGAGTTGTTTTTCCGCAACCGTCAATTCCTTCAAAACTAATAAATAAGCCTTTTTTACACTCCATTTTATACTCCTTATTAAAATTATAGTACAATTTCTTGTATTGATTTAAAGGAGTAAAAAAAATTTTACAAAAAGCTTAAATATTAAGTATTTTTTCAATCCTGAATTTATAACCGTCAGGTTTATTAGATACAATTGTATAAATTGACGAAATAATTAATAGTATCATTGAAATTGAAAAACAAATTGCAATAACCTTTTCTTTTTTAGTCATTTTAATCACCTTTTTGCATTGATTTATTAATCCATTCGTTTGCTCTTGGACCTGGAAGAATTTTGCCGTCTACTCTTAAAGCATATCCAAATGGGTCTTCACCTTTATCTACACCGTCTACATCCATACAAATTAATGTGTATGAATCATAAAATCCGTCATATTTTATTTTGAAACTTCTGTAATCAGACGATTGGCAATATCCGCTTATAGTGCTTGAGCTGCAAATTCCGCCTGCCCAAGGGCTTTCGTGGTGTATTCCAAAAGGAGAGTGCGGCCACACTTGATAAAAAATTATACCGTCAGATGTAACAATTTCTTTTATTTTGCCACCGTCTGCGTATGTAATACAATTTTTGTCCCATTCTTCTTTTTGAAGTGCATCTGTGCTTAACATACGATAAGATGTTTTTAAATCCGAATGCACATTATTAAGTTTGTCGCAATTCGATTCTTTAACATTCAACATGTCTGCAAAAGTTTCGCAAAAATATTTATAATCTCCGTCATGGGTTCCATCTATTAAAGTTCCGTCAGGTTTTATCCCTAAATCGCCGTTTGCATAATATTGATCTGAATTAACTAATTCTCTTATAACGGTACCTAATGTATTATTTCCTTTTTTAAATTTCATAACATTTTCATCGGGTGAAGAATTAATCGCAACGGGCAATAGAATTGCTGTTATAACTCCGATTACAGTTAAAACAATCATAATTTCAGCTAATGTAAAAGCTTTAAAGATATTTTTTTTCATTAAATAAACTCCATAATTTATAAATATATTCATGTCATGAAAAATATTATATTGCAAGGAATTTAACAATTTTTGTAAGAAAGATATTACAGAATTTATTAATCTAAAATGCAACAATCAAAAAATGGGTATTAGAAAAATAAAAAATCAAATTGGTAAGAAAATAAAAAATTTGAGAATTGAAAACGATTTATCCCAAGAACAGCTTGCAGAATTTGTAGGGATGTCCAGAGAACATATTTCCTGTCTTGAGAGAGGCAAAAATCTTGTAACTATTGAATCTTTATATAAAATTTCTGAGTATTTTAAAATAGATATAAGAGATTTTTTTTAAATTTATGTTATAAAATATTACATTTTATGAAAAAATTGAAATAAATTTTACCTTTTTAAATTATTATTTTATAATTGATTATATAAGTATTGGTTGACAAAAAAGGGGAGATTCCGTGCAGGATTCGTTATTGAATACAGTTAAAAAGCTTACGGTTGAGGAAAAAATTAACGTTGAAGAATTAGAAATTATTTTAGATAGCAATATCGAAGAAGTTGTTAAATTGTGCAAGAAAGCTTGCTTGAAACCGAAAACAGATTCTGCCGGAAATGCATACTTTACAAAAAGTGATGTAGATACTTTAAAAAAGATTAAAGAACTTTATCTAAAATCTCAAGAAATTCATAATTCAGAAAAAAAACAAGAAATTTTAAAAAATGCTTCAAATGCTGATGTAAATGTTGAAATAGCTAACCCTGATAAGAAAGTTAATTTCCTAACCAGAGCAAAAAACAGAATTAAAAGCGAAAGTAATTTACCTATAAATGCTAATCATCCTGTTTTTCATCTTCAAGCGCAAATGGAGAAATTGGAAAATAATTTAGTTTCAAAAATGAGCGCTATTTTAAGCGAGAAAATGGATGGATTTGATGAAATTATCGTTGAATTAATCAGAGCCAAAACAGAAAATGAAAATTTACGCCAGCAGGTTAATACTTTAAATAAACAAGTGTTTATATTGAAAAAAGAACTTGCAGCTTTTAGCCCTCTGCCTTTTGGATTGTATACCAAAAAAGAAACAGATGAATTATAATTTTAATTAAATTATGAGTAATGCTTTAATAAATTTTTATCATAACCTTGAAGAGCCGATTATAATTTATGATAAAAAGCAGAATATCTTGTATCATAATTTAGCTTTTAAAAAGATTTTCGGCGATTTCAACAATTCTGAAGGATATGATTGTCTTTCAAAGTTGAGTTATAAATTTTCTTATCAAATGTGTTTTTTAAAATCGGAAGATTTGAAAACATATTGTCCGCCGATTAGCGCCATTAAAAAAGATGTTAATTTTTCTACTTTTGCAACTTATCAAAAAGACGAAAATAAGTTTTATCATTTTATGATAAAGGCATTTAGCGTAAAAAGGTACAGAATAGTTTATTTCTATGACATAACCGATGAACTTAGAACGGAAAAATTAAAAGAAGAAAATGAACGATTAAGAATTCAAAATGTTGAATTTGCTTCAACAAATTCAAAAGCTCAAAATCAAGCCGTTAAAATGGCTTTGTTAAATAGAATTTCAATTAGTATAAAAAACGAACTTGATATAAAAACTTTAATAGAAAAATCTTTAAGGGAATTAAGCATTGTATTTGGTGCAAGCAAGAGTTATTTTGCAGAATACGATAAAAATGATTTCATAATAAAATACACATATCCTGAAGTTTATGCTCCTCAAATCGGGGAAAAAGTTATATATTCAAAAGCTTTGACTGATGAATTGCATAGCGGTGAAATTTCAATTCAGACTTGTATAAAAGAACATGAAGGAGCATGTATTCCTCTTTTAAATTCAACAGTAAGAATTATTATGCCCATTATCAAAAATGCTCAGCTTTTTGGTATAGCGGTTATTTTCACTCCCAAAAAAGAAATTACGGCGCTTGAAAGAGAGCTTTTAACGGGGATTTCAATGGTTATAACTTCTTCTTTAATGCAAGCAAGTTTATTTCATCAGATTTCGCAGAAAAAAGAGGAACTTGAATCAGCAATAAAAGAATTAAAGGAAACGCAATTGCAGCTGATTAATTCTGAAAAAATGGCGTCATTAGGTCAATTGATTGCATCTGTTGCGCATGAAATAAATACACCGTTGGGCGCAATCAGCGCAAATAATGAGATGATGGAAAAATTGTTTAACAGTTTTGATGTAAGTACTCTTGATATTTTAAAGGAGATGAACGGAATAGATAAAGAAGCAATTAAGCGCATTACAAACATTGTGCAATCCTTAAAGCGCTTTGTAAGATTGGATGAAACCGTTCAACAAGAGGCAAATATTAATGAAGAATTAGATTTAACGCTTGAATTGATAAGGCATAAAATCAAAAAAGGATTTGAAATAGTTAAAAATTATGGAAACATTCCTTTTGTTAGTTGTTATCCTAATATGTTAAATCAGGTTTTTTTAAATATTTTGATGAATGCGGTTCATTCAATTGAAGAAAAAAAAGCTAAAGATTCATCCTTTGTAGGTAAAATTAAGCTTACAACTGAAGTTAAAGACGATTTTTTAAGGATAAGTATTTTTGATAACGGGGTTGGAATAAAAACTTCTAATAAAGATAAGATTTTTTCTGCAGGCTTTACAACAAAAAAGAAAGGTCAAGGGACGGGCTTGGGGCTAGCAATTTGCAGGAAAATTATTGAAAAACATAAGGGTGAAATTTCTTTTGAAAGCGGAAATTTAGAAGGTGAAGTTGATTATAAAACAGTGTTTATTGTTGATATACCGCTTTTTTAGTAAAATACTTGCAAGAAATATTTTATTTGGTATGATTGAAATAGTTAAGCTCTGGTAGCTCAGCTGAATGCGAAGCCGGTGCGGAAATTGATAAGGCGTTGAGTCTTAGCGATTAAGCAGATGATGGCGATGCACACAATCCGTTAGCGAAGTAATGAGCTTTACGGATTGGAAACACCCTAGGGGTGCGTAGGATAATTGAACAAACGAACGACAGCGTTAGCGATAGTGAGATTTGTGAAATACCCACAGGAGCTATGAGTTTGAAAATTAAATACTATGCCCTGGTAGCTCAGCTGCCGTCAAGAACTAAGTTCTTGATAAGATAATAGCAACAAGTTGCGATATCCAGCTGACACAGAGTTTGAAAATTAAATACTATGCCCTGGTAGCTCAGCTGGATAGAGCAACTGCCTTCTAAGCAGTAGGTCATGCGTTCGAATCGCATCCAGGGTAGACTTAAAAAAGACTCCCTCGAGGGAGTCTTTTTTGCGTTTAAGCCCACCCCGAAGGATTCTCAGCATCCCCCTACAGTGTTTTAATCTGTTTTGTTTGATTTGATTATGGGTTAGGGGTCCCTGTTCGAATCGCAAAAGCAATTCTCACACGCATTTGTACGCAAGTAAACTTGCTACAACTGCGGTTTACCGAGAGTTTGTTAATACAAACTCCGGCACTCCGTCATTTTATGGCTCATTCTTCGCCATAAATGTCGTTGCGAATCGCAAAAGCAATTCTCACACGCATTTGTACGCAAGTAAACTTGCTACAACTGCGGTTTACCGAGAGTTTGTT
>CALUWL010000012.1 GCA_944324445.1 Candidatus Gastranaerophilales bacterium
CTTCCTGCCATAGACGGCATTTTCTTGAGGAATTTCTGCCGTAATTTATACACTATCACTTCAAAGGATGTTGTCAACTAAATTTTAAAATGGCTTTAAACCTTTGTTTGTTGGATAATGTTTGGTCGTGGAATGATTTATCCCACAATTTATATAGTATTACATAAATATTTTTTTTCAACTTTATGAAATTAAAATTTACAAAAGTTTATATATTTAATTTTGGAATTGTTCGGGGTAATTTAGCTTCAATTCCTTGATTATGTTGTATGTATTTTTTTCTGCACCTTTTAAGTTAAGGTGATGGGATGTATTATACATATATTTTTTATCAAATAAAAAATCTTCAGGATTACCTATGAAATTAATTCCTAGTTTTGTAAATACATTTTTTATCTCTTTTATATTATCAAGCTGTTTTTTATCAATATTTTTATGCTTGTACATAGCAGGATAAATCATTATTACTATTGCTTTTTTGTCTTTGCAATAGTCTATAAATTCAAATAATTTTTTGTTTTTTAGTATTGATTCTTCTGTTGGTAAATCAAATATGAATTCTTGCTCGTAAAATTCTAAATCTTCTTTTGTTTCTTTGTTTAATGTTGTATTTCCGTATATGTTAAATGAGCAATATGAGTATACATTTTGTTTATCGCATATTTTAAAATCAGTTTTTCTGTTTTTAGTTGGAAAGTCTGATATATGTCTTATCCAATAGTTAAAAATTTTTAATTTTTCTTTTATGCTTAATTTTTTATAGTTTAAAAAATCCTTTGAAATATAATATTCTATTTCTTCCTTGGAACATATGCTATCCACTGTTTTATCACCTGCGTAATATGTATATTCCAGGGGCATGAGAACAATATCATTTTTTTGAATAATTTCTTTTGGAGGAATGAAAATGTAATTTTTTAAGCCTCCGTGAGTTGCATAATTTATAACAGGAAGATTTAATTTTTTTTTCAAGCAATTTTGAATTTAGTCCAAACATTGCGTTTGAACCGGAAACTATAATAATTTTCTTTTTGTTTTTGTGTTTATCGGCGTAATTTTTCTTTAACTTGTACCAGCTGTATATCATTTCTGCATCTTTATTATTAAAATAATTTTTTTCAACCATTAAAGAAAAAGTTAAAAACAAAACAACTACAATACAAATTGTCCCTATAATGGAAATTAATAGTTTTATTAAAAAAAGCTTATATTTGTTCATTTCTTATTCCTTAAAAATTAAAGTATATGAATGGAGAGAAATATTCGATGTTTGTTATTTGGAATATATATAAAATCAGTATTACAAGAGAAATAGCCACATAAAAATTTGTAGGTTTAAAATTTTTATATAATAATTTAGTGTCTCTGAAAATCAAGTATATTAAAATTGCAACACCCAAAATTAAATATATTGTCCAAGTGTTTTCATAAGTTCCATGCTCAAATGTAAATCTTATATGAGATATTTTTGGTAATATAAAACCGTTCAATCCAAGAAGTCCTTTTAGTATATTTTTTACGGAATCAAAATTTTCAGCTCTAAAAAATATCCAAGTTATATTTATAAAAATAAAAGTAATAAGCCAAGATAATCCCTTAGGTAGTTCAATTTTAGCTTTTTTCCATAATCGATTAATAACTATTGCTATACCATGTAAAGCTCCCCAAATTACAAACATCCAGCTTGCACCATGCCACAGACCGCCAATTAAAAATGTTAAGAATAAATTTCTGTATGTCTTATATTCACCTATTCTGTTTCCGCCTAATGGGATATATATGTAATCTCTTAAAAATCTTGATAGTGTTATATGCCATCTTCTCCAAAAATCTTGAATATCTGTTGCTATATATGGATTATTGAAATTTTCAGGCAGGTTTATGTTAAACATTTTACCTAAACCTAAGGCCATGTCTGTGTATCCTGAAAAATCGTAGTAAATTTGAAATGTGTAGCTTAATGTAATATAGATGGCTTCAATAAAAGACAATTCTATATTTGTACTATATCCCCACTGTACAATATTTGCAAGGTTGTCGGCAACGATGACCTTTTTAAAAAGACCTATCAAAAAAAGAAATACCCCTTGTGATATATTCTTCCAATTTACAAATTTTGTTCTTGGATTTTGAAATTGAGGTATCATTTCTTTGTGATGAACTATTGGCCCTGCTATTAATTGCGGAAAAAACACTATAAAAAGCGTATAGTATAAAAAATCATATTCTTTTGTAAGTTTTTTATATGAATCTACAAGATAAGCTATTTGTTGAAAAGTGTAAAAACTTATTCCTATAGGTAACACTATTTTTAGTAAATTTATATTCAAATGAAAAATTGTATTGAAATTGGATATGAAAAAATCCATGTATTTAAAATATCCTAGTAATAAAATATTACCTGTAATACCTATTGATAAAATAATTTTTCTGCTTACTTTGATTTTATCTGCGCATAGTGCGCTCGATATAGCAAAGTTAAATATAATTGAAAATATTAATATTAAAACATATTTTGGATTTGCGTATCCGTAAAAAAATAATGAGGCTAAAATCAACCATATAATAGCCATTGTAACCAGATGTTTTTTGTTTAAAAAGTAATAAATTGTTATTACAATCGGACAAAAAATAAATATAAAATTAATACTGTTAAAAAGCATTTACTACCTTGCATTTTCCTTTTCAAATTTTTCCATAAAATCAACCAGCGCTCTAGCGCCTTCTATTGGCATTGCGTTATATAGAGAAGCGCGCATACCGCCTACTGTTCTATGTCCTTTTAGTTGAACAAGTCCTTCTTTTGAAGCTTCTTCTATGAATTTTTTGTCCAGTTCATCGGAACCTGTAATAAAAGGTATATTCATTAATGAACGAGAAGAAGGTTCAACTGTTCCTTTGAATAGTTTTGATTTATCAAGAAAATCATATAAGATTTTTGCTTTTTGTATATTTATTTCTTTCATTTTTTCTAATCCGCCGATTTTTTTAAGCCATTTAAATACAAGGCCGCAAATATATATACCGTAAGCGGGCGGTGTATTATAGAGGCTGTCGTTATCGGCATGGGTTTTATATTTTAACATTGTGGGACACCAAGAAGGCAAATCATCTCTTATTAAATCTTCTCTGATTATTACTATTTGAACTCCTGCCGGGCCAACATTTTTTTGTACTCCGGCATAAATTAAACCGTATTTTGTAACATCAACAGGTTCTGATAAAAAACTTGAAGACATATCTGAAACTAAGATTTTACCTTTTGTATTCGGAAGTGTATTGAATTTTGTTCCGTATATCGTGTTGTTTTCACAAATGTAAACATAATCAGCTTCAGGAGTTATATCAAGATTTGAGCAATCAGGAATATAGGAAAAATTTTTATCTTCAGAGGTTGCAATTTTATTTATTTTTCCGTATTTTTGAGCTTCAATGTAGGCTTTTTTTGCCCATTGACCGGTTACAATGTAGTCTGCTACCCCGTTTTTTAGAAGATTAATTGGTACCATTGAAAATTGTAAATGTGCTCCGCCTTGCAGGAAAAGAACTTTATAGTTGTCAGGAATGTTCATCAGTTCTCTTAAATCTTTTTCTGCCGTTTTTATAATATTATCGTATATTTTTGAACGGTGAGACATTTCCATAACTGACATGCCTGAATTTTGATAATTAAGCATTTCATCTCTTGCTGTTTCTAAAACTTCAACAGGTAAAACAGCCGGTCCTGCTGAAAAATTATAGACTCTGTTATATTTGTTTAACATTTTTTATCTCCTTTATTTATATACTTTTTGCAAAACAGCACCAAGTTGAAACTCTTTCAATTTTAGCGTCTACAAATTGTCCGATTTCATAATTTTTATCATCTGTTAAATGGACAACCTTGTTATTTCTTGTTCTGCCTTGAAAAACCCCGTCTTTTATTCCGTCAATTAAAATTTCCATTGTTCTTCCGATATATTTTTCGTTGGATTTTAAATGTGCGGATTTTACTTTGTCATTTAAAATTTGCAGGCGTTTTTTCTTTGTTTCTTCGTTAATAAATAAATCAGTCATTTTGCCTGCTTTTGTAATCGGGCGAGGTGAATATGCTGCCGTATTTGAATAATCAAGCTGAAGTTCATCTATTGCTTTAATTGTATCTAAAAATTCTTCTTCCGTTTCACCCGGAAAACCTGCAATAAAATCAGATGTAATTGTAACATCTTTTATATTTTTTCTTATTTTTTCAACAATTTCTCTATATTGGCTAACGTTGTAGCGTCTGTTCATTGCTTTTAGGACTCTATCGTTGCCTGATTGCATTGGTATATGAAAACATTCACATATTTTTTTAGAATTTTTAACAGTTTCAATTACTTCATCTGTTATATCGGTAGGATATGAGCTTGTAAAGCGAATTCTAAAATTGCCTTCCAATTTATCCAATTCTTTTAATAAAGTTGCAAAATTAGGCTTTCCTTCAAGATTTTTGCCGTAGCTATCAACATTTTGACCCAAAAGAGTGATTTCTTTGTAACCTTTGGATAAAATTTCTTTAGCTTCTTTGATAATTGCTTCTATGCTTCTTGAGCGCTCTCTTCCTCTTGTATATGGAACAACGCAATATGAGCAGAAATTGTTGCATCCTTCCATAATAGATAACCATGCGTTAGTGCTTTTAACTCTTTTTATATCATAGTCTTTTTCTTCTATGGCGCTTTTTTCTTTTGTTGCACAAAGTCTTTTATCTTCTGTTTCTTTGAGCAAACTTGGTAATTCGTATATATTTTGAGGGCCTATTACTAAATCAAGATAAGGGAATTTTTTTAAAAGTTCTTCGCCTTCAAGCTGCGCAACGCAACCTGCTATAGCTATTTTTGTTGATTTATTTTGTTTTTTTCTTTCTTTTTTAATTCTTCCCCAATTTCCAAGGCGGGAATATGCTTTGTCTGCCGATAATTGTCTTATAGCGCAGGTATTTACGATTAATAAATCAGCGTCGTTTTCATCATTGGTTTGTTCATATCCAAAATGAGAAAGCATGCCCAGTATACGTTCTGTATCATACTTATTCATTTGGCAGCCAAGAGTATCTATATAAATTTTCTTTGTCATACTATATGAGCTCCTGGAACATGTTCTAATCTTTCCATTCTTTCTTTTAGTGCGCCGGATGGAGCATAATAAGGGTCAACAGTCATTATTTTTGCCGCTATATTGGGGTAAAAATAAATGAACCTTAATTCACTATCTGTTAAGGGTTTTTGAGTATGAACGTTTGCATAGCGGGCAAGTTCAAGAATATTTCTTGCTTCATCTTCATCGTGAAATTCAAGTTCAAGCCCCTGAAAGACATTTCTAAAACCTTTAATCCCGCCGTATTCTCCGACTGTTATCATTCTTCCTGTTTCGATTATTTCAGGTTCGCCTCTTCCAAGCTCTTCAAAATCATATAGTTCATAGTTTCTTCTATCTTTTAATGCACCGTCTGCGTGGATTCCTGATTCGTGTGCAAATGCGTTTGCGCCGACTGCAACCTGATTAATTGGAATTGGTACTCCAAAAGCATAGCTTGTGTATTTGGCTAATTTCCATGCTTTTGAAATATCGATTTGAGGATCAATTTTGTATCTGTCTTTAAAACCGCTTGATTTTGTTATTGCAAGTAAACATGAAACTAAATCAGCATTTCCTGCTCTTTCTCCCATACCGTTTATCGCTGTATTAATCCAAGCATCGACTCCGGCATCAATTGCAGCACGTGCACCCATAACAGAGCAAGCTACTGCCATACCTAAATCGTTATGAAAATGCAATTCTATATCCATTTGGGTTTCTTTTGCAATTTGGTATATTCTGTCATAAGCTTGTGTGGGGTCGTCAAAACCCAATGTGTCGCAATATCTGAATCTTGTGGCACCATATTTTTTGCATTCTTTAGCGTATTCAATAAGATAATCTAAATCAGACCTTGAAGCATCTTCTGCATTTACTCCGATTATTTTTGCATTTTGATCAACTGCTTCATTTATTGCTTCTAATGTATCATTTAATATATCTTTTTCGGTTTTTTTACCTTGGTATTTTCCAACTATCATTTGTTTTGATGTGGATTGGCTTAAATTAATGTATTGCAATTTGGGAACATTGTTAAATGATTCTTTGACATCATTTTTAATGGCTCTCATCCAACCTGAAAGTTTGGTTTTGTTGATAACACCTCTTTCGACAAGTTCAAGATTACCGTTTAAATAGTTTATTTCATGTCTTGTTGTGGGAAAACCAAATTCTGATTGATTTATACCCATTTCATTTAACATTAAATTAATTATTGTTTTTTCAAGCTTAGCAAGACCTAGTCTTGAAGTTTGGACGCCGTCTCTGTTTGTAACGTCGACAAATTTAATATAGTTCATTTTTCCCTCAAATCTTTTAAGTATAAAAATTATATCACAATGGCTTTATGAGTTGACTAAAATTTTATGTTAAGAATGTTTAAGATAGAGGGTTGCATTATTTTTAAAATATATTACAATAGTCATATAGATTATAATTTTAGTTTAGTCATCTTTTGAGGTAAGAAGTGCAAATAAATAATCTTACAAAATGCTGTAAACCAAGACACTTTGGTAGTACTGCATCAGATTCTGTCTCCAACGGAAAACGTGTACGATACAAGCATTATGAGGAGATGGATAATGACATATTGCGCGTGCGTTGTTTAAGAAAAGCGTGTAGTATCGTGCAAAGCGGTGGAAAGTTAAAATTGCGAGATTCGCTGCCTGCAATCACAGCAACAATTATAGGAACAAGTTTAGCATTAGCCCAACCCGGGAAATTAGCAAGCAAAGCTGCAAAAGGGTTGGGTTTTTTAGCCACTGTTGCAGCGCTTGATTTGGGTTTTGAGAAATTGGCATCGTTTGATTCTAAGGTTGAGCAAAACTTCAAGAAATCCGGCAGATATGATAAAAAGACTATCGATATGGGCGGGTTTATATTGGGATTATCAGCTGGTTTTGGGATGCTAACAGGCGTGCTTGCACTTCCTAAAATCGGAAATAAATTGCTTAACGGCAATTCAAAAGTTTCCAGATTTTTATCAAGCGAAAAAGATAAATTGGTTTCTGAATTGAATTCTTCAAAATTCGGTCAATTTGTACAAAATTCAGTCAATCCTTTTTTAGATAAACATAAAAAAGTTTCGAAATTTTTAAAGGTCGGACTTCCTTTAAGCGCTATTTTTGGTGAAGCATTTGCTACAACTGCATTGAACAATTCTTTATCGCATGATATTAGTAAAATTGCCACTGCAAGCTTTGCCAAAGCTAAATTAATTCAAAAGGAAGCAAGAGACCATTTTGATAAAATAGATGCAATCGAAGTTAAATAAAGTATAGTTAATTTACTTAGTTAAAAAGCGCTTATTATTAAGCGCTTTTTAATGTATTTAATTACTTGTGTCTTTGTATATTTTGTATACTTTTCCGCTTTTTATTTGTTTAAATTCTTTTTTATTGTCCAGGTCTGTTATTTTGGTTCTTGTTAAAATGTATACGTTTTTGCGTTTGTTTTTGTTTATGTATTTTATTAGTTCATCATAGTTATCTTTGTTGCTTGTTACTATGTATTTGATTTTCTTTTCAGGATTTAAAATTGAATATTTTGCGCTAAAACCATAAGTTACTGTTTGAGAATTTTTTTGTTGATTTATAAACGTTGCGTATTCAACAAGTTCATCTTGGGCAAAGCTTGTATAATATGGTATTCCAAAATCACAGGTAACATATACTGCGCCTACCATTAGTGCAAGATGAAAAATAAAAGTTTGAAATAATTTGTTTTTCTTAATTGAATCAAACGTATAAAGTGAAATTATTAATATATAAATTAATGATGGAACTGCAAAAGTTGTTGCATTGTCTATATAAAATTCAATATCGTCAGGTAAAATTGCTTTATAAATAAGAGCAAAAACTATGCCCAAAAATGATACAGAAGCAAACAGAATTGAATTTATATAGTTTGATATTTTTAATTCTTTTTCATTTTCATTGTATTGAATTGCTCTATACCAAAGATTTCCAATGATAAGAGATAGAGCAGGAAACATTGTCAAAATATATGGCGGGAGTTTTGTACTTGCGCTTGAAAAAAATAAAAACACACAAATTGCATAGATATAGGCAAAAACCATAGCTTTTTTGTCGGGAGTATCTATTTTAAATTTTTCTTTAAATTTAATCTTGTTTATTATTTTTTTAATGTCTTTTATTAAAACAACTATAAAATTGAATGTCCAAGGAATTAATCCTGCCATAAGTATTGGTACATAGAATAAAAACGGTTGTTTTCTTCCAAGTCCTTCTGAGTTTAAAAGCCTTGCAAAGTGATGCTTTAGAATGTACATATTTATCCAATCAGCACCATAAGCTTTATAAATTAATATATGCCAAGGTAGGGATATAATAAGAAATATTATTAATCCGGGCAAAATATATATTGGTTTAAAAAGTTCTTTGATTTTTCCGAAAATTAAATACGTGAAAAATACTACCATAGTAGGAACAGCAAGCCCTATGAAGCCTTTAGCTAGAATAGATACAGCCATAAAGAAGTAGCCGAAATACCAGCATATTTTTTTATTTTTTTCTTTTTCGATAAATAAAGGCAGTACTGCACAATATATAGCACACATCGAAAATACCATAAAATTAAGGTCTAATATTGCGACATGAGTAAAAACCAAAAACCAAGCTGAAGCTAACAACACACTTGCTGATAAAAATCCGTATAATTTATCATTTAAGATTTTTTTTGCAAAGAAATATGTGAATAGAACCCCAAAACTCCCGACCATACCTGTTGCAAATCTGCTTGCAAAGATACTTTGGGCATTAAAAAATTTAAAAGATAATACATTTAACCAGAAATACAAAGGGGGTTTTTCTAAAAAAGGTTCAAAATTTAATATTGGAGTTAAGTATTCTTTCGTAAGATACATGTATTTACTCATATTTACGTATCTTGTTTCATCTATATCGATAAGAGGATATATCCCTATATTGGAAAAAATAAAAAGAATACATCCTAAAATTAACAATAATATATAGCAAGGTTCTATATCTATTTTTTTGTCGTTCATTTAGTCCTCGTTTTCCGTAATAGTTTTGACTTTTGACCAAAGTTCATTGTATTCTTCGAAAGTTAGCTCATCTAATTTTTTTTGACTTAGCTCTTCCAATTTGTTAAATCTTTTTATAAATTTTTTATTTGCTTTTGATAAAGCAAGCTCCGGATCTATGTTGTTCCATCTTGCAACATTAACAAGAGAAAAAAGAATATCTCCAAGTTCTTCTTCTTTTTCTTCTTTTGTTTTGGCTTGTTTAAATTCTTCAATTTCGCTTATAAAGCATTCCATAACTTGTGCATTATTTTTCCATTCGAAACCTGCTCTAGCTGCTTTTTTGGATATTTTCATGCAATATAAAAGAGCAGGCAGGGTTGATGGAATACCGTCTAAAATTCTTTTTCTTTCTTTTTTTTCTTCAGCTTTTAATTTTTCCCAATTTTGAAGAATTTTTTTTGTATCATTTGTTTTTTCTTCACCAAAGACATGGGGATGTCTGTGTATTAATTTTTCGTTTAAAAGTTTTGCTACATCTTGAATGTTAAATTCATTGTTGTCGTCTGCTATTTGAGAATGCAGCACAACTTGTAAAAGAACATCTCCGAGCTCTTCTTTTAAATGCTCGATATTGTTTTCATCAATTGCTTCTGCTGCTTCATAAGCTTCTTCGAGCATGTTTTGTCTTATTGTTTTGTGGGTTTGCTCTCTATCCCATTTGCAGCCGTTTGGAGAGCGAAGTATTTTTACCGTATTTATTAATTCTTCTAAATAATTCATTTTTTGCCTTTTTGAATACTATAGCACAGATACAAATTGTTTTATACTTTACTAAAGATATTTTTAATATAAAATTAACTTATATTAACTGTTTTTAGATAAATTAGAGGAGAATTATGGAATACCTACATCAAATTGTTTCCAATAATGCAATTTTAACTTCCGCAATAATTTTATTGGTTGCTTATGTTTTTATTGCTTGGGAAAAAATTCCAAAAGTTGTTATTGCTCTTTTGGGAGGTTCGCTGACTTTATTTTTAGGTTTACTTGCAACCGAAAAAACGCATGACAATCTTGCGTCTTACTTTGTTTCTTTCATTGATTTCAATGTAATATTTTTACTTGTTTCAATGATGATAATCGTTCATATTGCATCAAAATCAGGCATGTTTACTTGGCTTGCAAATGAAATTTTAAAAAAGACAAAAGGTAAACCAAAACTTGTTTTGGCAGCTTTAGCGGTATTCACTGCTGTTGCATCAGCTTTTTTGGATAACGTTACAACAGTTATTCTTGTTATGCCGATTACGTTTGCCGCTTGTAAATTACTTGATATCAGCCCGATTCCTTTTTTGATTAGTGAAATTTTCTGTTCAAATATCGGTGGTACTGCAACTTTAATCGGTGATCCGCCGAATATTATTATAGGTTCTGCTGCAAATTTCAGTTTTATGGATTTTATAAGAGAATTAACAGGTGTTGTGCTTGTTATTATGTTTGTTGTAATAGCTTATTTGATTTTTATTTATAGAAAAGATCTTAAATCTTCACCTGAAAAAATGGAATTGGTTTCAAAGATTGATAATTCTACATCGATCACTGATATGAATTTGGCTATTCGCTCGGGCGTTGTGCTTTTACTTGTAATATTAGGATTTATATCTCATGATATATCTCATATACCTACATTCTTAATTGCTATGATAGGAGCAAGTGTTCTATTGATATTTGAAAAACCTGCAGAAGTGTTGGTTGAAGTTGAATGGAATACAATATTTTTCTTTGTAGGTTTGTTTATAATTATAGGTGGTTTGGAACAATCCGGCGGTATTGCTTTAATGGCAAAATGGTTGTTGGAAGTTACTCAAGGTTCGCAAACGGCAACATCTATGATAATTCTTTGGGCATCAGGAATTTTATCAGGAATTATTGATAATATTCCATATACTGCTACAATGGCGCCAATGATTGCAACAATTGAACAAACAATGGGTCATGCTTATGCTCATCCTTTGTGGTGGTCTTTAGCGCTTGGTGCATGCCTTGGTGGAAATATGACTATAATCGGTGCGGCAGCTAACGTTATAGTTTCTGAAAATGCTGCAAAAGCTGGCTGTCCGATTTCATTTATGAAATTTTTAAAATATGGTATAATCGTTACTATGATATCTTTATTGATATCTACTGTATACATATATTTTAGATTTTTAGTTCATTAATGATTATTCAAGATAACGAAAATAAAAAAACAAATAAAGCACTCAAGCAGTCTAATCCTGACTTGAGTGCTTCTTGTAATCAAAATGAAGAGGGATATGAAAAAAATATTCGTCCTTTGAGTTTTGATGATTATATAGGTCAAACTTCCATTAAAGAAACTTTAAAAATTTCAATTGAAGCAAGTAAAAAAAGAAATGTTCATCTTGATCATTTATTGTTCTATGGCCCTCCGGGACTTGGAAAAACAACACTTGCAAGCATTATAGCGCATGAATTAAATACTAATATAAAAATTACTTCCGCTCCATCTATTGAACGCCCGAGAGACATAATCGGGATTTTAATGCAGATGAAAGAAGGAGAGGTTCTTTTTATTGATGAAATTCACAGGTTAAATAAAATAGCTGAAGAAATTTTATATCCTGCTATGGAAGATTTTGTTATAGACCTAACAACAGGAAAAAGCCAAAGTGTTAAAACTGTAAGAATTCCAATTCAAAAATTTACTTTAATTGGGGCAACAACTAAAGCGGGTGCTCTATCCGGTCCTTTGAGAGATAGATTTGGTATAATTCATAGGTTAGAATTTTATACGGCGGAAGAGCTGAGTCAAATTGTAAAAAGAACAGCTAAAATATTAGAATTTAAAATTGATGCCGATGGCGCTATGGAAATTGCTAAGCGTTCTCGCTGTACTCCTCGTATTGCAAATCGTTTGGTTAAAAGAAGTGCTGATTGGGCTATTGTTAAAGGTGATGGGGTCATAACAAAAGAAGTTGCAAAGGCTGCACTAACTGCTCTTGATATAGATGAAATTGGACTTGATGTAACAGATAGAGCCTTGCTTAAACTTATGATAAATTCTTTTGAAGGCGGGCCCGTTGGAATTGAAACGCTAGCGGTTGCTTTAGGGGAAGATATTAGAACAATTGAAGATGTTTATGAACCTTATTTAATTCAGCAGGGTTTAATTGCAAGAACCCCCAGAGGAAGAAAAGCAACTAAATTTGCTTATGAACATTTAGGTTATAAGATAGAAACCTCGCAGCTGGGTTTATTTTGATTTTTTTATAAATAATTTTTTAACTGCTTCAATTATATGCTTGGGATTGCCGCTTTTTGGGATAGTATTGTTTTCTGCGCAAGTATAAAGTAAAATTTGATTAATAACCCTACTTGGGTTAATCGGGCTTCTAGATTTTATTTCAATAGCTTCGTTACCTATTTTAATTAAGATTCCTTCGCCGCCTCTATTTTTTAATCCTGATAAAATAACTTCATCCGCTTTTAAAAGTGTAGACATCTGAGGGCATTCGACAATTGTTTTTGTTTTTTTGATAATGCTTTCTATGTCGCTTTGTTTTAGCGTTTTTGTTAAGCTCGGGTCTATTTTTAATTTTGCTTTAAAAGTTATGTCATTCATACTATTATAAAAACATGCGAACTAATTTTTTTGCTTTAAGTATTTTTTATAATTTTTCTTTAGATCTTCGTATAATTCTTTTAAATCGTTTTCGATTTTTAAGCGAATTATTTCAACTTCTTCTTTTGTTGGATTTTGAGGAACTTCAATCGGATTTCCGAACACCATAACAAGGTTTGTACCTATTAATGGGAATCTAAATTCATCCCACGAATTGAATTTTAAAAATCTTTTTTGAGGACTCCAATATACAGCAGGAACTATGGGAACGTTTGCCATTTTAGCGATTTCAATTATTCCTTTTTTAACTACTCTGTTTGGACCTTTGGGGCCATCTATTGTTAAAGCTCCGTTTATGTCTTCATTTTGTATTCTTTTAATTAATTCAAGGCTTGCTTTTGTTCCGCCTCTTGTTTTGGAACCTCTAACGGTTTCAACTCCTACTGCGTTTGCAGCGCGAGATATGATTTCGCCATCTTGTGAGCTGGACACCATAATACAGGTTTTTCTATTTAGATTACAAGAAAAAACTCCGCATTGATGAGCATGCCATAGGGCAAACATACATTTTTCTTTAGGATAATTTATGCATTTGCATTTGTAGAAAATTTTTTCCAAGCGAAATAAATTGACAACCAAAAAGCACATCAATTCTGTTCCGTATTTTTTCTTTAATTGTTTGAATTTTTTTGCTAATTCCAATTTTCCTAACCTTTCAGAGTTTATTTTTTTGTTCTTGAAGTTAAATTGTTTCTAATATCATCGATTGTAACATTGTTTTTGGACATAAAAACAAATAAATGATACAACAGTTCGGCTCCTTCCCAAGCAAGCCCTTCGGTTTGTTCAAAATTTACAGTTTCAAAAGCTTCTTCCATTATTTTTTTCTTTAACATGAAATCATCTTTAAATAATGTTGTAGTGTAGCTATTTTGAGGCATTTTTTCTTTTCTGTCTTCAATAAGTTCATATAATTCTTCAAATGTAAAATCTTTATCTTGAAAACAGCTAAATCTGTTAAGATGACAAGAGTTGCCCTTTTGTCTTACTGTAAATAATATTGCATCTCTATCGCAATCATATTTGGCATTTAGCAGTTCTTGGTAGTTGCCGTGTTTTTCACCCTTTGTTCTAAGAGCATTTCTTGAACGTGAAAAATAGGTGCAAATTCCTTCTTTGAATGATTTTTTAAGGGATTCTTGATTGCTGTATGCTAACATTATAACCTGTCTTGTCATTTTATCTTGAACAATGGTTGGAATTAAACCGCCTTGTTTTTCAAAATCTAAACAAGCGCAAAAAGCGTCTTCAAGGGTTATTTTGCCTGTATAAATGCACATGCCCAGTTGTGAATTTATATTGTTTTTTTCAAGTTCAACTATTTCTTCAAGAGAAGAAATGCCGCCTGCTGCTGTTATAGGTTTTGACGTAGAAGATGCAATTTGTTTTATAAAATTAATATCAGCTCCTTGCATCATGCCTTCTCTTTCAACTACTGTAAAAACAAAGCCTGAACAATAGTCTTCAAATCTTTTGACATAATCCATTGTTGAAAATTCACTAACTTCCATCCAGCCTTTTGTTGTTATTTTTCCATCTCTTGAATCAATTGCAACAAGAACTTTTGACTTTGGAAGTTTAGATAAAAAATCTTCGCTTGCAGCTGTTCCTATGATTATTTTTTTAGCGCCCCATGAAAGAACTTTTTTGGCTTTTTCTATTGTCCTGATTCCGCCGCCAACTCTTGCAGGAGCAATTTTACAAATCTTTTTTATGAGTTCTTCGTTGTTTTTGCCTGTATTTAATGCGCAATCAAGGTCAATAACTGCGATTTCGCCAAAGCGGGAGTAATATTTTGCAATATCTAAAACATCTTCTCTTTCTAAAACCTTGTTTTTGCCTTGTTGTAGTTGAACTGCTTTTCCGTCCATTAAATCAATGCTTGCTACAATCATTTTATTACTCCTAATTTAAGATGTTATCTATACAATCCCAGTTGAATTTGCGGTAATCGTTGGTTTTGTTTTCTTTATTAAAAAATTCTTGAATTTTTTCTTCGGGTTCATTTTTTTTGTAGTTAAATATGTTAAAACTATCTATATTGAGTTCTTCAGTTATGGTTTCAATTTTTTTATCGTATATAAGTGCAAAAGTTTTTGTTTTTAGTGCATGAGATATTAATACCCCATGCAGCCTTGTTGATATCATATATTTTGCATTGTTTACAATTTCTATTGTTTTATCAATTGTTTGATTTGGAATGTATTTTGCTTCAATGCCTTTGTTATTAAGAATCTCAATAAAATCTTTGCATATTTTTTCATCTATTTCATTCTGAAAAGAAAAGACACTTATTGTTTCATTTGTTTTAATTAATTTAATTGCATTAGCAAGGTCATCTAAAAAATTTTTATTTAGTCCTTTGAAATTTCTTAGTTGGATGATTATGCCTTTTTTATTTTGACATATTTCAATATCCTGCACAATTGAATATACAGGATCAGATACCAATTGCGCATTTAATTTCCAGTTTTTTAAAAGATTTAAGCTGTTATTATCTCTAACTGAGATAAAATCAGCGGTTTTTAGTATATTTTTTGTGATAAACGTTTGAATATTGCCTCTAATAGGTTCAATTCCTTGAGCAAAAATAATTACCTTTTTGAAAAGTAATTTAGCAAGGATAATAATTGTTAAATAATAAAATAAACTAAAATTGCTTGTTTTATTTTGCAATAGACTGCCGCCACCTGATATAAGAACATCGCAATTAATTATTGCTTTTAGGATTTGGGGAATTTTTTTGTAATTATACGTTTTAACGTTGTATCTTTTTTTTACTTCATTTTTATTGTTGCATAAAACTGAAACATCGTATCCCAGTTGTTTTAAGTGGTTTGAAAGAGCAAAAAATATTGCTTCATCCCCAAAATTATTGAAACCGATATAACCCGATACCAATGCTCTTTTCATATATATGTTTTATCATAAAATTTAATATTTTAAAAGTTTTTAAACTTTCTTGTACATTTTTTGTATTTAAAATAAAATATTCTTTATGGATAAGAATATTTTAATAATCGCTTCAAATTCCGAACTTGCTTTGGAAACCATAAAAGAGCTGAAGAGTAAAAATTTTAATATATATGCTACATCAAGAAGAACAGGGCTTATTGATGAACATGTGCATGAATTTTATCTTGATGTTACACAAGAGATGGATTTTATTCATTTAAAAGAAAAATTTTATAACATAAAATTTGATACAATAATTAATTTTGCCGGAATTGCTATAGCAGGAGCAGTTGAGGAGTTAAACGAGTTTGAGTTAAAAAAACAACTGGAAGTTAACTTGTTTGGCTTGCTTAGAATTATTAAATATTTTTGCCCGTATTTAAAAGAAAACGGAAAATTAATTAATGTTAGTTCAATGGCGGGGTACGGCATTTTTCCTTTTTTGAGTCCTTATTGTATTTCAAAAGCTGCATCCGATATTTTGCTTAATTTATATTCAATTGAAAGTAATGTTAAAGTTGTTTCTATTCGCCCCGGAGCTGTTGCAACCAAGTTTTGGGATTCTTCTTTGGAGTTAAATAAAGGAATATTGGAAGAAAAAAATGAAAAATTTGAAGCTGAAAAAGAATTTTTGGTGAAAAATGCTGAAAAAAATTCTCTAAAAGCACTAAATCCAATTTATGCAGGTAAAAAAATTGCCGAAATTGTGCAATTAAAAAATCCAAAGTCTGTGTATAATATAGGTTTGGATGCTAAAGTTGCAAAATTGACCAGATTTTTACCACAGGATATGGTTAATTTTTTAATTAAATCAATTTTAAAAACAAGAATATCAAGAAAGAAATGACAAACAAACAAAAAATATTTTTTATATATCCTCCTTCTCCAATTATGAACAGGGAAGACAGATGTCAACAACCGACATCTGATATGACAATTATTCCGCCTCTGCCTCCTGTTGATATGATGAGCTTATCAGCAATAGCTAAAAAAAGAGGATATGAAACAAAGTTTAAAGATTATAGTTTAAAAAATGAAAACGTTTATGATTTTTTAAGGGATTTAAGAGTATATAAACCCGATTTTCTTGTTTTAAATATAGCATCTACTACTTTAGAAAAAGATTTATCTATCTTAACGCAAGCGAGAGATTTGCTTGAAGATACCGTAGTTATTGTAAAGGGTGCAATATTTAATTTTAATTCTTATGCTATATTGCAGCAATATCCGGAAATTGATATTGCGCTAAGAGGCGAAATCGAGCCTGCTTTTGATGAAATTATTCAGTATAAAGATTTAAAAGATGTTAAAGGAATTACTTATCAAATAGATGAAAAAATTGTTTCAACATCAGATAGAGACCTTAGCGACAATTTAGATTATCTTCCTTTTTTAGATAGAGATTTGATTGATAATTCTATCTATATAAGACCCGATATTAAAAAACCTCAAACAATAATTAGGGTTTCAAAGGGGTGTCCTAATCATTGTTTTTTCTGTCTTGCAACTCCTCTTAACGGCAAAAATGTTCGCTATAGGAGCGCAGAGCTTGTTTTAGATGAAATTAGAGAATGTGTTTTAAAATACAATATTAGAAATTTTATTTTTTGGTCTGATTTGTTTAATTTTGATAACGGTTGGGTTCAAAGGCTTTGCAGACTTATTATTGATTCGGGTTTAAAAATTAATTTTTCTGCAAATACAAGAGTTGATACTCTTGATTTTGAAACCTTGCAGTTGTTGAAAAAAGCAGGCTGCACTCTATTATCAATAGGAATTGAAAGCGGTTCGCAGGAGCTGCTTGATAAAATGGGCAAAAGAATAACGCTTGAGCAAATTGAAAAAGCAATAGATATGATAAATAAAGCTCGTATTCAAATTTACGCTTATTATGTTATAGGCCTGCCTTGGGAAACAAAAGAAACTATTGAAAAAACTTATAAATTTGCAAAAAAATTAAATACTCAATTTGCAAGTTTTTATACGGCAACCGCTCTATTAGGGACAAAATTTTATGATTATGTAAAGAAAAACAGACTTGGCGAAATAAACTATGAAAAGCCGTATTTTATTCCAACTGTTAAATCTTATAGTCTTACCAGTGAAGAAATATATAAATATAATCAAAAAATGAATAGAGATTACTATTTAAGACCATCATATATTTTAAAAATGGCAACAAATATTAATTCTATAACAAAGTTTAAAACTTATTATGATACTTTTATTAAACTTGTTAGAAAAGTTTAATTATTTAATTAATGTTAAAGTGAATCCCATAATCAAAAGTCCCAATACAACTCCTGATATTGAGTAGTGTCCGGTGTCATAGTCTTTTGACAAAGGAAGAAGGGTGTCGAGTGAAATATATGTCATTATTCCTGCAACAAGTGAGAATAAAATTCCGATGCACATTGTTGGAAATAAAGTTTTGATTACTATAAAACCAACAACGCCTCCTATGGGTTCAGCCATGCCGGATAGAAAAGAATACAAAAAAGCTTTTCTTTTGGAGTGCGTTGCTTGATAAACAGGAATTGAAATTGCCATGCCTTCAGGGATGTTGTGTATTGCTATCGCAATAACTATGCCTATTCCAAGCATAACATCCTCGGATGTTAAAAAGAATGTTGCAAGTCCTTCTGGTAAATTATGAATTGCAACAACAATTGCTGTTAAAATTCCTGCTCTTTTTATTTTTCCGATTGAAATTATAGCGTTTTCATCTTCTTTGCAGTCTGTACTATCTTCATGTTTTTCGTTTGCGCCGAGTTGTTTTGTGAACATTTGACCCTGCAGGTGATCAGGTATGAAATAGTCTATTAATACCGCTAATAAAATGCCAATTGCAAAGAATATTACAGATAAAAACAGAAAACTTTCACCCATTTGATTTTTTATCATTTCGCAAGATTCAGGATATAAGTCGACAAGAGAAATAAATAACATTACTCCTGCTGATAAGCCCAATCCGAAAGATAAAAATTTAAGAGAGTTTTCTTTTATAAAAAAAGTAATAAAACCGCCAAGAACTGTGGAAAGTCCTGCCAGAGTAGATAAAATTAACGCTATTAAATATGATTTTTCCATATAAAAATTATAGCATTAAAAAATTAAATCAAATAAAAAGAGTAATTATTCAAATATCATTTGACCCTTGGGTTTTGATTAATTAAAATAAAATTAAGGTTAGAATTATTTGGAGTTTGGCTAATGAAAAAGATTATATACTTATTTTCGATTTTATTAATTACACAAAGTGTTTTTGCGCTTGACACCGTTTTTGATTCTATGGATAAAGCCACAGAAGTTAAGCTTGCTCCCGCGATAAATACAACAAAAAGTACTACTTCAACCACAAATATTAACTCAGTTTATAGATCAACATCTATCAAGGAAGAAAAATTCAATAATGCGCTTGTAAATCTTGATGATGCGCAGGTTGAATTAAGACAGGAATTAGCGGTTTTAACTTCTAAATACAATGAAGCTTTAAATGAAAAAGCTAAGGCTATTGCTAATTGCAAGGCTTTAAAAAAAGAAATAAATCAAATAAATAAAAAAATGAAAAACGTAGATAAATCAAAAAAAATGATAAATAAAAATTTGCAAAGCGCTCAATAATGTCATCATCTATATACATGATGACATTGTAGTGTGCTTTTTGGACAATATAAAACATAGACAAAATTTGACATTGGGGATTTTAAGAGCTAAAAATGAGTCAGACAGCAGACATTGATTCATATAAAAAAATAACAAGACTTTCAGACGAGCAAATAGCAGATCTTTGGGAACAATATTTACAAGACAGGACGAAAAAGTCCGTTAGAGATAAATTAATTGTACAATATATATACCTTGCAAGATATGTTGTGGGAAGAATTAAGGTAAATTTGCCTCCGAGCTTTTCTTTTGATGATGTCGTATCTTTTGGAATAGAAGGTCTTATTGATGCAATAGAAAAGTACCATCCTTCTAAAGGTGCCAAGTTTGAATCTTATGCTTTAATGAGAATTAGAGGAGCAATAATAGATAAAATTCGCTCATCCGATTGGCTGCCTAGAACACTAAGAAGAAAAATAAAAGAAATTAAAATTGCAACAGAAAGATTAAAACAGCAAATAGGCAGAGCTCCTACCGTTAAGGAAATTGCTGATGTTATGGGTTTAACCGAAGATAAGATTAATGAAATAATGTCAGCTGATGTTACGGTTAATTCTATCTATGATAAAAAAGGTACAGGAGAAGATAGTGTTGAAATAATTGATACGATTGAAGATGAAAATTCTCAACGCCCTGAAGATAAAATTGAAAAAATAGATGCTAAAAAAGAACTAGAGCAAGCCTTAAAAAAACTTCCCGAAAGAGAAAGAACTTTGCTTGTATTCTATTATCATGAAAACATGACTTTAAAAGAAATTGGCGAAGCAATTAATGTATCTGAATCTCGTGTTTGTCAGTTACATGCTCAAGCTATTATGAAATTAAGAAATATATTATCTGCAAATAGAACTGAAAGACTTAACAAAAGTATTATTTAATTTTATTTTGTGATAAAATAACTTCCGGTAAGTATTTTTAATAAGGAGTTATTATTATGACAAGAAGACCCATTATTGCGGGCAATTGGAAAATGAATAACAATAAGGCAGAAGCTAAAGAATTGACTGATGGTATTATGTATGGGGTTAGTCAACTTGACGCTGCTAAAATGCCTGAAGTTATTTTGGCGCCTACTTATACAGCTTTATGGCAAGTTTATGATTTAATTAAAAATGAACCTAAAATCTCGCTTGCGGCTCAAAACGTTAATCCTAATCCTTCAGGAGCTTATACCGGTGAAATTTCTCTTGATATGCTTGCTGATTTTAAAGTTAAATTTGTAATCATAGGGCACTCTGAACGCAGACAAATGTTTGGCGAAACTGATGAATTTATTAATCAAAAAGCTCGTGCTATTTTAGCAAAAGGTTTAGTTCCTATTATATGCTGCGGCGAAACATTAGAACAAAGAGAACAAGGCGTTACTGATAAACATTTAGCAAATCAAATTACAAAAGCATTTGAAGGAATTTCTGCTGATGATGCTAAAAAATCAGTTATCGCTTACGAACCTATTTGGGCAATCGGAACAGGTAAATCTTGTGATGCAGTTGAAGCAAATAGAACCATAGGTGAAATTAGAAATGTTATTAAAAAACTATATGGTGAAAGCGTTTCAGATGAAATTAGAATTTTATATGGTGGCTCTGTTAAACCTTCAACTATAGTTGAACAGATGGCACAACCTGAAATAGATGGTGGTTTAATCGGCGGTGCATCTTTAAAAGCAGATAGCTTTATTGAATTAATTAAAGGTGCTATGTAGTTTTAATTAAATAAAAAAAAGGAGGCGATTGCCTCCTTTTTTTAGTCGTCTTTTTCTTTCTTTTCTTTTGCTTCTTCTTTTATGTCTTCTTTTATTTCTTTAATTTCTTCTTTAATTTCTTCTTTGATTTCTTCTTTGATTTCTTTAATTTGCTTATTTTTTTCTTCCATATGTTTTTTGATTTTTTGTTTTAATTTTCCTGCAGGTTTTACCATTAGAACAGGGACAAGGAAGCGAACTACAAGAGTAAATATTGTTAATGATTTGAACTTGCTTAATTTTTTGCCGTAAGTCGATGCAAGTTTTTCTGCAATTTGTTTTACTTGAGCTGTATCATTTATATCTATGCCTTTTTTGATTATAGCTTTTGCAATGCCTTCAGGATTGTTCAGTTTTTTGCAGCTTTCTTTTATTACTTCTTTTAAGTTATCTACTTGTTTTCCTTGTCTGATTTCTTGTGCAAGTTTTGAGATGTTTTCTTGAAGAATTGTTGAATACCTATTTTCACCTTTTTTGATTAATCCGTCAAGTAAAGTATCAAGTGCCAATGCACATGTGCTTGAAACCAGTGTTACAAGTACTGATTGTATATTTAGGCCTAATTTTTGATCTGGGTCAATTTTTTTGGAACGAGCTGTGTTCTGTACCCAGTAACATGTAAGCAATGCTGATTCTATATCAGCCATTCTGGCACTTGGTTTTTTTGTTTTTGCAAGGATGTTTACTGCTTTTTCTCCAAAATTACTCATAGAGGCGCTTTCAATTGTTTTTGCTATATTATCAATTAAAATGCCTGAGGCAGAACCTGTGAATGATATTTGTTTAGAGCTTTTATTTAAATAATTTTCAAATTGCTTTTGTACATTTTTAAAGTTTTCAGATGCACCAAGAGTTGTATTCGAAAAAGCATAATTTTTTCTTTCTGATTTTTGTTGCTGCATTTCAAGGGTTTTCTTTGCAAATATAAATGCAACAACCCCCGGAAGTAAAAGACTTGCAACTTTTGCTTTTAAAATTGCAACAGGAGAGCCTGCAATATTTTTCCAGAATGAATCATAAGCTTCGCTTAAGGTTGATTTATCATTTATTCCTTGGAAATTTTCTTTAAGTTTTTTAAGGAAATTAGGATTCTTTTTAAATATATCTATATGCTTTTTACATGTTTTAACAAGTTCTTCTGCTTTATCTTTAATTGCTTCTTCTGTTGGTTCAAAATCTATTTTTTTGAAGAATTCTTTTACTGCTTTAGTAAATTTTTCTATGCCTTGATTTTCTTTAAATGCTTTTTTTGCAAGCTGCATTTTATCTTTAAATGCGTTGTGCTCTTTTTTAAGAACATCTTCTGCCAGTTCTATAGCTGTTCGCGAAGTTTTATCTACAACTTTTATTTCTTTTAAATCGTCTGATATGTTAATTAATTTTCTGTTGTTTTTAGTTATATCGACAGCTTTTTTGATTATTTTTCCGCTTATAGTGAAACTTAAAAAACTTCCTAAAAATGCTTGTAAGAAGTTTTTTGTTGCAATCATTTGTTTGTCTTTTTCATCGGTATCTTTTGTTTTTAAAACAAGTAAGGGTTTTAAAATACCAGCTATAAGCATTGAATAAATAGCGTTATATGCAGCTTCATTATCAAAAACAAAGTCGATAACTTTGTTTAAAGGACCGTTTTGAATAAATGTATCACCAGCTTTATTTGATAGCTCTGAGAGTTTTTGGCTGATTTTTGCATTGTTTTTAACACCGTTTACTATTTTTGTAGCTTCTGAAACTGCAGACCCGCCGAAGCTTACTGCCTGTGCGGGTCTTATTGTATTATTCTTAGTGTTATTTTTATGCTCGTCAAATTCGTATTGTCTTAAATTAAGACTGTTATTTGTTGCTTGCTTATTAGTTAGCGAATATTTATAATTAACTTTCATGGTACTTATATAAAAACACTAAAGATTTATTTTTGCTAGTACTTTAAAATTTTTGTAACATTTTTTATATTTTCAAAAGGCTTTTATTTATTGAGTTTACATAGTTTTCTATTTTATTTACGATTATTTTTTCAAAATTTATATTAAAAATATTATTTATCTCATTTATAAAAAAGCATGGACTTGTAATGTTTATTTCTATTATTTTTCCGTCTATTACATCTAATCCTGCCATATAAATTCCATCTTGTTCAAATTTTTCTTTTACAATTTTTTCTATTTGTTTTTCTTTTTCTGTTAATTGCGCAAATTTTAATGTGTCTTTATTGTGTTCGTTAAATTTAAAATCGTTGTTTGTTGCAACTTTTGTAACGCAATAGTCGAAAATTTCTCCGCAAATATATATAAGTCTTTTATCTCCGTTTTTAATTTCAGGAAGATATTCTTGAACCATGACTGCTGTTTTAAAATCATTGGTTGCTGTTTTTATAATCGTATTTATGTTTTTATCTGTACTGTTAAGGTAAAATACTCCCGAACCAAAGCATCTGTTTAGCGGTTTTATTATAATTTCGCCTTTTTTAAATAAAAATTCTTTAATTACTTTTTCATCTGATGCAACAATGTTATCCGGTATTATTTCTTGAAATTCGTTAATATAAAGCTTTTCGTTTTTTTCTCTTATTGCTTTTGGCGAATTCATTACAATTGTATCTTTGTTTTGAATTGAAGATAGTATATAGCTTGCATTGATATAATCTATATCAACAGGCGGATCTGGTCTAAAGAAAATTAAATTAAAATCATTGAGATTTTTCTTGATATATAATTCTTGTTTTTTTATATCGTTATTTTCGATGTATGTTTCAAAACAAAATGCAAAAGGATTATTCCTTTCTTGAAAGAGTTTGTTTTTTAGGGTTATATATACCTTGTATTCTCTGTTTAAAAATTCCCATACAAGCCAAAAGTTTGTAACCAGTTTGTTAAATTCAAAGTATTTAAATTCAATATCATCTATAATAATTAATATATTTTTCATAAAGTGATTATATCAAATAAAAAATTTAGTGTATAATAATCTTATGAGAAAATGTCCTTTTAAAAATGATACATGCGATGAAAATTGCGCATTATTTATAAAATCAGATGAGCTTAATGAGTTAGTAGTAAATAGACTTAAATCCATAGGGGTAATTACTTGTGAGGCAGATGGTATTTGTTCATTAAAGAATATGGCATTGGCTCAAAGCAGATTTATATTTGAAAATACAAAAGTTTTTAAAAATTAATTGGAGAATGAGTTGTTTAGAGAAAACATTATTACTGAATTAAAGGAAAAAATTAATCAAAATCCTTTAGATATTGAAAACCATAAAAATCTTGCAAATTATTATATAGGAAGCAATGATTTAAATAGCGCAATGGTTGTATATAAAAATATATTGGAAATTGCCCCTAACGATTTTCAATCTTTAATTAATCTTGGAAGTATATGTTTTTATAAAAAACTTTATATGGAAGCAATTGACTCTTATAAAAAAGCAATTGCGGTTGAACCGGATAATTATGCTGCATATTATAATATTGGAAATATATATGCTGAGATTGAAAATTTTGAATTAGCTTTAGAAAATTATGAAAGAGCAATTAAATTATCTCCCGAAAAACCTGAAATATATAGTGCTCTAGGGTATTTATATCAAGATATGGATAGTTTAGAACAGGCTAAAAAGTTTTATTCAAAGGCGATTGAATTAGACCCTGTAAATCATGAGTATTATATAAATATTGCAAATATAGAGCAAAAAGAAGGAAATAATATAGAAGCTTTGACTAATTATGAAAAAGCTTGCGAATTATGCCCTAAAGATGAAAAAGCTGTTTTATGTCTTGCAAATTCTTATGCTGTGATTAAAAATTTTGATAAAGCGCAGAAATATTTTGATAAAGCTTTGGAAATAAATCCAAATTATTATTCGGCATGGGTATGTAAGGCTATTGCAATGTGTGATAATAAACAATCGCAGGACGCTATCGAACTATTAAAACAAGCTATTGAAATTGAACCTGAAAAACCAAATGCATACATTTTGCTTGCAAACATTTTAGTTGATGAAAAAAGATATGAAGAAGCATTATTAATATACAAAACCGTATCGCAGATATTAACTAAGGATGCTAAAATTTCGGCGTTCATTGCAAATACTTATGTTATGTTAAATGATTACGAACAAGCGTTCCGTTATTATAAAAAAGCCATGAAACAAGCGCCTAAAGATAATGAAATTAAGCTTATATACATTGAAATGGCAAATAGTTATATAAATTCAAAAATGAAAGGTAAATAGATGAGCCCTACTTTTCAAGATAGAATAATTTCGCTTTTAGCATATTTTACATTTGGAATATTTAGTATTATATGGATAATTTTTGCTAATATGACAAAAAAAACAATGAGCACTTTTTTATCTTTTAATTTATATCAGGCAATTTTCATCTCTGTTGTTTTAGCTGTAATTTCTTATATATACAGTATTGCGATTAATATTTTGAGCGTAGTTCCGTTTATAAATAATATTGCAAGATGGTTTGATGTGTTTTTTAATCAAACTCCTCTTTATTTTACATTTACCATGTCAGGTTTGCTCGTTACGATTTTAGTTGTGTATTTATCAATTATGTCTTTATTAGGTAAAAAAGCATACATTCCTGTTGTTTCAGATATAATTTCTTCAAATTTCGGAGGATAATTTGTATAAGTTTTTTTGTATTTTTAATTTTTTAATGTTTGGAAATTACGCTCTGGCTGAGCAATTAGCCGAAAATGAAGAATTGAAAAATGCTTTAAATCAAAACGTTTATGAACCTAATTTTTTCAGTTTATTTTTAGGTTTATTTTTAGTTATTGCTTTAATATATTTAACGGGTTTTATATATCAAAAATTAACTAAAGTTAAAATAAACCATATTTCAGAAAGTGTAAATAAAACAGAAATTATATCTACAACTCCTTTGGGGCAGGGGAAAAATATTCATGTTATAAAGATTAATGAACAATATTTATTAATAGGCTCGACACAAAATTCGATTTCTGTGCTAAAAGAATTGGACAAAGATTATATTATAAATAAAATAGGTGATGATAATGAAAACAGTGAAAATCGGCAATAAATCAATTGGGGATAACAAGCATCCGTTTATTATAGCTGAAATCGGGATTAATCATAACGGTTCAATAAATAATGCAAAAAAATTAATAAATATCGCTCATCTTTTTGGTTGCGATGCGGTTAAATTTCAAAAAAGAACGGTAGATAAAGTTTATACAAAGGATGAACTTTTGATGCCCAGACAAAGCGTTTTTGGTCAAACGAACGGGGATTTGAAAAGAGGACTTGAATTTGGTTATGAAGAATATAAACAAATAGACACTTATTGTAAGGAGCTTGGAATACTTTGGTTTGCTTCTGCATGGGATATTGATAGTGTTGATTTTTTAGAAGAATTTAATGTTTGTGCTCATAAAATTCCATCAGCTCTTATTACTAACATTGAGCTTTTAGAACATATTAAAAAAACAAATAAACCAATTTTGCTTTCTACAGGAATGTCTACTATGGAAGAAATCGAGCAAGCAGTTAAAATTGTTGGTTTGGATAATACGATAATTTTTCATTGTACTTCGACTTATCCTACTCAAAATAATGAAATTAATTTAAGAGTTATACCTGTTTTAAAGGAGAAATTTGATTGTCCTATAGGATACTCCGGACATGAAAAAGGTATCGTTCCTTCAACAATTGCTGTTGTCATGGGGGCATGCGCTGTTGAAAGGCATATAACTTTAGATAGAACAATGTGGGGATCTGATCAGGCGGCAAGTTTAGAACCTGAAGGATTAAGAAAACTTGTTAGAGATATTAGAAATATAAATGATTTTATGGGAGACGGCATAAAAAAAGTTTATGAATCAGAACTTCCCATAAAAAAGAAACTCAGGAGATAATAATGTTAAAACTTTCAAATAAGATTAAAATGGTTGTAAGTGATTTTGACGGTGTTTTTACAGATGGGTCTATTTATATATCCGAAAAAAATGAAGTGCAAAAAAAATTGAATTTTAAAGATATAATGGGTGTATCTTTAATGTTGAAAGCAGGAATTGATTTTGGCATAATTTCAGGAGAAAAAAGCAATATTTTAAATTATTTTGAAGATAAATTCGGTGTCAAAGAAATTCATGGCGGAATAAGACAAAAGGGTATTGTTTTAGCCGATATAATGCAAAGATATAATTTAAAATCAGATGAAGTGTTATATATAGGCGATGATATAAATGATATACCGGCATTTGATTTGGTTGATTATAAAATTGCACCTAAGAATTTAAATCCGATTTTATCTGTTTCCGTTGAAGGTTTGCAGATAACCGATAATTTTGGCGGAAACGGCGCAATAAGAGAAATTGCCGATATTTTAGTTAATATAAAGCAAAATGTATGTTCTTAAAAATTTTTAAATATTTTTATAATTTATTTTTATCTGTCGAAACTTTTAATCGTCAGATAAATCACTATAAATTAATTTCAAAAGAACCGGCGCTTCCTTCTTATGCGTATATAAATTGGGGACTGTATTTAATAAATGCAGGCAAAAAAGAAAAAGGAATTGAAAAATTAAAACAAAGTGTTTTGATGAATAAATCAAATCCTGAGGTATATCTGAATTTAGGGATTGCTTTGGCTCAAGACGGTAATTTTGATGAGGCTTTAAAAAATTTTAGAAAAGCTGTCCGCTTGGATAAAAATAACGCTCGTGCTTGGGGATATTTAGCGGGGATTTACGCTGAAACTAATGACAAGATACTTGCTAAAAGTGCATTTGAAAAATCTTTGAAATTGGATAGAACAAATCCTATAACATATTATAATTACGGTATATTTTGCTTAAAAAATAATCAAAAAGAAACATCAAAATCTCTTTTTAGAAAAGCTTATATATTGGATTCAACGAACGTTGCTCCGCTTTTAATGTGGGGAATTATTTTATTGCAGGATGAAGAATATAAAAGCGCTTTATCTAAATTTGCAAAAGTTTTATCTCAAGAACCTTTTCATACTGAAGCCTTATATATGAGCGGACTCGCTGCACTTAAACTTGGTTATTATAATGATTGTATAGAATTTTGTAAAAAATGTGCAGGTCTAAAACCGGAAAAAACCGAAAATTATATTTTAATTGTTGAAAGTTACTTGAATTTAAAAGATAAAGAAAATTGTTTGAATAGTTTTAAAAAATATGAAACTTATTGTTCAAATGATTGGAAATATTATAATTCTTGGGGTGTTGCGTTGCAGAATTTTGAAATGTGGGATGAATCCATAGATAAATTCAGAAAATCTATAGAATTAAAGAATGATGAATATATTTCACATAATGCTCTTTCGTATTCTTTAGTTAAAATTGATAAACTTGATGAAGCAAAGATAGAAATTGAAAACGTATTAAGGCTAAATTCTGAATTTGCAAGTCCTCATTATAATCTTGCAAAAATATTAATAAAAGAAAAAGATTATAAATCTGCGATTGACAGTTTCAAAAAAGCACTTTCTCTTGATGCTTCGCTAAAGCAAATTTATTTTGATATTGCGCTATGCTACCATTATTTGAATGATTCAAAAAATGCGGTTAAATATTGGCTTAAATCTGCAGACTATGATAAAGGCAATCCTCAGGTATATGTCAATTTGGCTCTTTGTTATTTGAATGATTTTAATGATGAGCTTAAGGCTTTGCGTTATATAAGAACGGCTTATGAACTTGCAAGAAATGATTTTGATGTTGTATTTAAATACGGTTTAATATTGTTTAAAACAAATGATATATATAGAGCAAAAGAAAAATTAGAAGAAGCAATAAAACTAAATTCTGATGTTTCTCTTGCTCATCTTGCTCTTGCAGAATGCGAGCTTAAATTAAATAATCCCAAAAAAGCTCTTGAATATCTTGATAACTGTAGTGATGATATAAAAGAGAAAAGAGACTATTTAACCATTAAATTGTACACTTTGATTGAAATTCAAAAGAATAGTGTCGATAAAGAAGAATTAAATAGTGCAATTGTTGAAATTTGTGATAAAATAATTGAAGCATTTGGATTTGACGAAGCTATTAGTGAAATAAGAAAACAATATTCCTAAATAAAGAGGTATGAAATGGGGATAATAGTACAAAAATTTGGCGGCACATCAGTTGCAGACAGTGAAAAAATTAAAAATGTTGCAAATGCAGTAATTAAAGAAAAGCTCAATGGAAACGATGTTGTAGTTGTTGTTTCTGCTATGGGTCATACAACTGATAATTTAGTTAAGTTGTCTAAAGAAATTACAACTATGCCAAACCCTAGAGAAATGGATGTATTGTTATCTACCGGTGAATTGATTTCAATGTCGCTTTTAGCTATGGCGATTAATGAATTGGGCTATGATGCTATTAGCTTAACTGGTGCACAAGCTGGAATAAGAACAGAAAACTGCCATATGCATGCAAGAATATTGGATATTGATACTGTAAGATTAAAAAAACATTTAAAAGAAGGCAAAATTATAGTTGTTGCCGGTTTTCAAGGTTTTTGTGATGATTGCGATATAACAACATTAGGAAGAGGCGGCTCGGATACAACGGCGGTTGCTGTTGCGTGTGCTTTAAATGCAGATAGATGTGATATTTATTCTGATGTCGAAGGTGTTTATACGGCTGATCCTCGTGTAATCAAGACAGCAAAAAAATTAAAAGAAATTTCTTATGATGAAATGCTAGAACTGGCAAGAGTAGGAGCAAATGTTCTTCATCCTCGCTCGGTTGAAGCTGCAAAATTAAACAATATGAAAATGAGAGTAAGAAGCTCTTTTAAACTTGATGATTTAGGAACTTTAATAATAGGAGTTGATGAAATGGAATTAAATAAACCGGTTACAGGTCTTGCATGTGATAGTTCGCAAGTCAGAATAGTTATATGTGATGTTGAGGATAAGCCCGGTAATGCTGCTAAATTATTTAATTTGCTTGCAGGTGAAGATTTGAGCGTTGATATGATTATTCAATCTTATGCAAGAAATTCTAAAAATACCAACGATATTGCTTTTACAATAGCAAAAAGTGATATGCCAAAATTTGAAGCAATTAAAGATAAAATAAATGATATAGTAAATGCCAGCAATATTTTCATTGACGAAGATATTGTAAAAGTGTCAATAGTAGGCGCAGGCATGATAGATAGACCCGGCATTGCAGCAAAAATGTTTGATACTTTGGCAAGCAAAAATATAAACATTAAAATGATTTCAACAAGTGAAATTAAAATCAGCTGTCTTGTTGAAAAGAAATACAGCGAGCTTGCAGCATGTGCTCTATGTTCCGTCTTTAATCTTGATGGAGCTGAAGTAGCTGATGTTAAGGGTGATTTACCTTCAGTTTAAATTTTATGATTGAAAAAATCGAAGAATTTCTAAAAAAATACAACATCAAAAATGATAATGTAATTATAGGTTGTTCAGCAGGACCTGATAGTGTAGCGCTTTCATGTGCTATTTCTTTATTAAAGAATAAGTATAATTTAAAAATAATTCTTGCTTATTTTAATCATAATTGGAGAATAGAAGAAGCAAAAAAAGAAGAAATTTTTTGCAAAGAATTAGCTAAAAAAATTGGCGCTGATTGTGTTATAGATAGAGCTTGTAAAAATGCTAAAAAAAATGAAGAAACTGCAAGAAAATTAAGGTATGATTTTTTTGAAGCTTGTGCAAAAAAGTATAATTCTAAAATAGTAATGCTTGCGCATAATAAAAATGATAATATTGAAACTCTTATTTATAGAATTATAAAAGGTACTTCAATAACGGGTTTAACCTCTATTCCTGAAAACAGAGATATTTATTTTCGTCCTTTTTTATCTGTTGAGAAAAAAGAAATTTTAGATTTTTTAAATAAAATCAATCAACCTTATCTCATTGATTCTTCTAATTTTGATGTGGTCCACAAAAGAAATTTAATAAGAAAAGAAATATTGCCTTTGTTTGAAAAAATAAATCCGAATTATATAAATTCAATAGATAATTTAATAAAAAATTCAATTGCTTCAAGAAAAATTATTGATAAATCATTGGTTGATGTAAAAAAATGCCTGTTTATTGAAGATAAAATAATAAGAAGCAAATTTATTTTGCTTAGTCAAGAATATCGATTTGAAGTTTTGAACGATTTTTTGGGTGCTTATCTTAAAAATAGAGATTTTAAAACGATATCAAGGTTTGATGAATTTATTTTAAATAATTCAGATAAAAAAGTATCTTTAAATTCAAATAAGTTTTTAAAAATTAAAAACGATTTTATTTTTATTGTTGAAAAAAAAGAAAAAATAAATGATGAAATTTTAATTAATGGTGTCGGTGAATATAATTTTTTGAATCTGACTTTTAAAATTGAAAAATGTTCTAATTTGCCTGTTAATTTTCCGGCTTCATCAGATAATTGCTGTTATTTATCTTTTAGTGAAGATATTTTTCCGCTTAAATTACGCCATAGAAAAAACGGTGATATTTTTATTCCCTTAGGTTTAAAAAATGGTAAAATGAAATTGAAAGATTATTTAATTAATCGAAAAATACCTCAAGAAAAGAAAGATGAACTTGTTTTGCTCTGTAAAGACAATGATGTATTGTGGGTTTTGGGCGAAAAAATCGGCGAAAAATATAAATTTAAATCAACAGAAGGGTTTTATTTAAGTTATTTTAAAAAAGGTGAATTATGAAAGATATAAAAGATTTAAAGGTTTTGATAGATTCTAAAAAGTTAAATGAAAGAATTGTTGCTCTTGCTGATGAAATAAATTCTCATTATGGTGAAAATGAACCTCTTACATTGATTTGTATTTTAAGAGGTGCGGTTATGTTCTTTACAGAACTTTCAAAGCATTTAAAGATGCCTGTTAAAATGGAATTTGTTACTTTATCAAGTTACGGTAATTCTGAAAAATCGACAGGAAAAGTAAAAGCGGTCAATCTTGCGATTCCAGATTTGGAAAATCAAAAAGCGCTTATTGTGGAAGATATTATTGATACGGGCCTTACATTGGATTTTCTTTTGAAATTTATTAAAACAAATTGCAAAGTAAAAGATGTTAAATTAGCTGTTCTTTTTGATAAAAAGTGTGCAAGAAAATTTGATATAGAGCCTGATTTTTCAGCATTTGAAATTGATGATAAATTTATAGTAGGTTTTGGTCTTGATTATAACGGTTTTTATAGAAACCTTGATTATATAGGCTATTTTGAATAATTTTATAAAAAGAAAACAGAGCAAATCCAAACAGCTGCAATTAATCCTGTGATATCAGCTAAAATTCCTGCTAAAAGCGCATGTCTGAATTTTTTAATTCCGACTGCTCCAAAATATACTGAAGCAACATAAAACGTTGTTTCAGAGCTTCCTGTTATAACTGCCGCTAATTTTGTTGCATAGGAATTAGCGCCTGTTTGATTAATTACATCGGATAAAACCCCTAATGTAGCTGAGCCTGATAGGGAGCGTGTAATCATTAAAATTGTTGTTTCAACAGGGATTTTAAAGTAATCAAGCAGGGGTTTTAAAATATTTTGAAGTAATTCTATTGCTCCGCTTGCTCTTAACATTGCAGTACACACCATTATTGCAACAAGGTAGGGTATAATTTTAACTGCAATACTGAAACCTTCTTTTGCTCCTTCTATAAAATTTTCATAGGCAGGAGTTTTTTTGTAAATTGCATAGCACAATATAATTGTAATAATGAGGGGTAAAATATATATAGAAAGCGTGTTTAAAAATTTAATCATTTAAAAAACCTTTCTAATATTTTTACAAAAATTAAAGCTGAAATAAAAGCAATTGATGTTACAATAAGTGTCGGAATGATTATTTGAGCGGGGTTATTCATTCCGCTTGCTGTAAGAATTGCAAGTACTACAGCAGGAACTATTTGAAAACCGGCTGTATTTATTGCAAGAAAGGTGCACATAGAATTTGTCGCTTGATTTTTATTTTCATTTTCTTTTTGCATATCTTCCATTGCTTTTATGCCAAAAGGTGTTGCAGCATTGGTTAGTCCCAAAGCGTTTGCGCTTATATTAAGTGCGATATCTGATATTGCTTCATTATTATTTTTTAAATCAGGAAAAATTAAAAGCAGAGGCTTTTTAATCATATTTGAAAAAAGATTCATAAGTCCTGATACTTTTGCTATATTAACTATCCCAAGCCAAAATGCCATAATCCCTATTAATCCGATAGCAATTTCAACTGCTTTTTGGCTTGATTTAAGCATTTCGTTAACTACAATATCAACTTTGCCGTTTATTATTGCACATACAAATGAAATAAGAATTAAAAATATGAATATATAGTTCAAAAATTTTTCCTATGAATTGCTTTGAAATTTGTTATTAAAGTATTCTTCGCCGCCAGATGTTATTGTGTATTTGATTGATTCTTCTGTTTCAATTGTCTTTATGTAATTTTTGCTAATTAAAGCTTCAACTACTGACATGTCTGCAATTTTACCTGTTGCAGGAAACAGTTTAGAATTTAAAAATTTCATCGTGAAATTTTCATTGCGGAGCGTATGTTTAATATAATACGCACATATTAAAAATTGGTCAATAATTTCATTAGTGTTAAAGCCGGAAATATATAAATTAAAATCAATTACAAGCTCAGGTTGTTTTTGTACATCTTGAATAGGTTCAGGTTCAGGTGTTTGCGTTTGAATCGGTTCTTGTTCAATTTGTATTTCTTGAATAGATTGTTTTTCTGTTTGTTGTGGTTCTATTGTATCTTGATAGAATATTGTTTCTGCTTGAAGCTTTACTTGAGGTGTTTGATTATTTTCATCTTTGTTTTCTTCAAGGTTTATTTGAATTTCTTCAAGAGATATACTTTCTGCTTCTTCTTCATTTTTGATTTCTTGTTTGTTTAAATTTTCTTTTATTTCAGTGTTGGTTTCGTTTGTTGCTGAAAACGAGTTTTGAATATTTGTGCTGTTATTTGATTTTATTGATATAATGTCATTTGTTGCGTTTTGTTCATTGGTATTAAAAATGTTATCAAGTTTAATTTGGTTTTCGTTTTGATAAATTTCTTTTTCGTTTGTTTGTTCAATTTTAATTTCTGGGGGTTTTTGTTCTTTTATATCAAAATTTATTATATTATCATCTTCGTTGATATTTTGCGTGTTTTCACTGCTTGATTTGATACTAATTATTTCTTTTGTTTCTGTATCTTCTTTGGATAAATCTATTGAATTTATTTCATTTTGTGCAAGCATAAGTATTTCTGCTATCTCAGGTTTAAGATTAGTGTCTTGAATTGTAATTTCCGGTTTTTTTGCATTATTGTTGATATCTTTTGCTTCTGCTTTTTCATTGGAAATTTGAATGGGTTTATAAGCTGTTTTTTGGAAAGATTCTTCGTTTTGCTGTATATTTTCTTCAATTGTATTTTGAATTAGATTTTGAGCCGGTTGTTCTTGCTGTTCAACTGGTTGTTCAATTGGCTGTTCAATTGGTTGTTCGACTTCCGGCTCAATTTTTAGTTCAATTGCTTGTTCAGTTGGCTGTTCAACAATTTCTTCCAATTTAGCTGTGTTTGTTGGAATTTGTTCTTGTGTTTGTTGCTCAATTTGTTGCTCAATTTGTTGTTCAACTGGTTGTTCAACTGGTTGTTCAACTGGTTGTTCAACTGGTTGTTCAACAGCTTTTTCTAATTGAGCTGTGTTTGTTGGAATTTGTTCTTGTATTGGTTGTTCAATTGGTTGTTCAATTGGTTGTTCAATTGGTTGCTCAATTGGCTGTTCGACTTCCGGCTCAATTTTTAGTTCAATTGCTTGCTCAGTTGGCTGTTCAACAATTTCTTCCAATTTAGCTGTGTTTGTTGGAATTTGTTCTTGAACATTTTCAAATGTCGGTTTTTCAATTTCTTCTTGAATTGGTTTTTGTTCTATTTCTTCAATTGCCGGCTCAGAACTTTTGATTACTTCCTTTTGAGGCTCG
>CALUWL010000013.1 GCA_944324445.1 Candidatus Gastranaerophilales bacterium
TTAAAAAAGGAAATAGGATCCATGATTGAAAAGCTCAATGATGATGAGCTTGTATATGTGTATAAATATATAAAAACTTTTTTGTTGTAGCTTTTATTTTATTGCTGCCATTTTTTTATTGACTTTAGCAATAAAGTCAATTGCATAATTAGATGGAAGCGCAAAACCTATTCCAATATTAGAACGATTATTGTCAGGATTGTATATAGATTGATTAATTCCTATTATTTCACCTTTTAGATTTAACAATGGACCGCCGGAGCACCCTGGGTTAATTGCGGCATCAGTTTGAATTTTATTTCTTTCGTAATCAATTCTTGAAATAATGCCTGTAGTTAAAGTATCTCTAAAACCGAAGGGACAACCTATAGTAAGAACTCGTTGTCCAACTTTAACTTCATCTGAATCTCCGAATTTTGCAAGTGGTAAGTCTTCTTTTGTATCTATTTTAATTAATGCTAAATCGTTTTTATTTTTTAGAACAGCTAAAACTTTGGCTGTATAATTTCTTCCGCTATGTGTTGTAACGGTTATATTTCTTGCTTTTTCTATAACATGAGAACTGGTTAATATTATGCCGGATTTTGATATAATACACCCTGTTCCGCCTGATGTTCCGTGGTCAATATCTGCTTCAATTGAAACAATAGAAGGAAGGGTTTTTTCATATATTTCAATGAAATTTTTTTCTTCGTTTGATGTATATTCGTATGAAAAGCCTGATAAATTTAAATTTAAAAATAGAAATAGCAATAAAAAAGCGAGTTTTGTTTTAAAATATTTGAACATAATTTTATCCTTAAATACGTATGAGATGTTAGCATGTTAAAATCGGGCTTTCATTGCACATAATGTTTAGTTGTGATAAAATTCAAGTGTACTAGAAAAAAGGAAAAATAAGATGGGAATCGAAGTTTTTAAAAAACATTTAAGGGAAAGAAGAGCAGTTAAAATTATTGCAGGTATTGACAATTATAACAAAGAAAACGTAGCAAAAGTTTGTAGAGCTGCACAAAATGGTCATGCAAGTGCTGTTGATATTGCTTGCGACAAAGAAATATTTGAAATTGCAAGAAAAAACACAAAATTACCGATTTTTGTTTCTTCAGTTCATCCTTTTGAACTTTTAAATGCGGTTCAATGGGGAGTTGATGCTATTGAAATAGGAAACTTCGATGCTTTGTATAAAAAAGGTCAAAGCTTCAGTGCTCAACAAGTTTATGACATAGTTCTTGAAACACTTGGTTTAGTAAGCAAATATGACGTGTTTACTTGTGTTACTATCCCGGGAAACATTGATATAGCTGAACAAATTGAATTGGCTAAAAAACTTGAAATTTTAGGAGTTGATTTAATTCAAACAGAAGGAATTAAAGTTGATACAACTTCAACAAATCCTTCTAAACATTTAATTAGTTACGCTGAAGCAACAATAGCTAATACTCTTGAATTAACCCAACATACAGCACTTCCAATTATGAGTGCTTCAGGAATAACTGCAAAAACAGCACCTTTGGCTTTTGCGGCAGGTGCAAGTGCAGTTGGGGTTGGTTCTGCAGTAAATAAACTTGATTCTGAGATTGCAATGAGCGCTACTGTTATGTCAATAGTAAGCACAATAGCTCACAGAAATTCAATTAATAGAGAAATTGTAAGAACAGAAAGAGAACTTTTTGTATAAATCGAAATTTATAGATAATTTTAAAAGCCCTCTAAACAAGAGGGCTTTTAAAATATTTTGTTGTTTAAATATTATCATGTACGGTAATATGTACGTCTTTGACTTCATCATTAGTAATTTTTGGTGCGTTATAAGTAGCTAAAATTTGTCCATTTATATGATATTTTTTTTCTATTTCAATTTTTTGTTCGGGTGAGGAAGCTATTAAACCGGTTTCTGTATTTATGCAATCTTGCGCATGTTTTCTTTCGAAATCTTCTAATTTAAATGTGCCGCTTGCAATTTTCATTGAAGTATCGTATAGAGCATTTAGCGAGCCGCAATCTGCCCAAGGTTCACTTGTGGGAACCGCGTATATTTTTTGTTCGCCTAAAGTATCTTTTGCTTTTTGAATTAATTCATCCGGTATATTTTCAGGTTCGTTATCAAGCAATTCTGCAAGCCCTGTTTTTAATTTTTGAATATCGTTTTCTTCGCTCAATAACTTAATAATCGGTAAATATTGTTTAGACCAATCTCGAGTTTCTTTTTTACCGGGTTTTGTTACAAAATAATCTTCAAACATATCCAGTACCTTGAACGCTTCATCAGATACCGCAAATTGGAAAGTATTTGTTACGCACATACCATCTTTATCTGCATATCCTTCAGGAATTTGCGCAGGTTTTTCTTTGAAACCTTCGATTACATGGGTTTCAGGGTCGTATTTCATAATACCAAATGTATTAACACATTCTTGCGCTTTAACTTTTTTAGCAATCAAGACAATTGCAGCTTTACCTGAATCCATAATATTTTTTGCTTCAATTACTGCATTAGTCATTCTGCTTATAGAATCGTTTGGAAATATAATTGCAGATTTTCTTCCGTCTCTAACCATAGTGCTGTATAAGTCTGCGCTGAATTCTCCATTTCCTCGATTAATGCCCTTATTCATATAAAATTTGATATTTTTTCCAATGCCAATCTTACCTTTGGAACAATCTAATAAGCCAGCTTTATGCAAAGTTACAAAAGTTGTTTCCATTGGAGTTAAGCCTGTTGCTGTTCTATAAATTCCTTTTGTAGATATAGCACCGTCTTTTGTTCCGTTAATTATTTTATCCGATATAGCATTTGCGTATTCCGAGCGTGAACCATAGCCTCCCGCCAACATCAATAATTGGACATCTTTTGCATTTGGCGCTGCCACAAATTGCGGCAGAACTATTTCTTCTGAATCTATTTTTCTTACAAATTCTTTTATAGAAGCAATGTTTTCATTTATAAACCTGCCTTCTTGCATACCTATAATAACTTCTGTGCCTTCGCCAATTGATGGCATAGTTTTATTTTTAACAACATCAATAGGGTTTAATTTAAAAGGTTTAAAGATATTTTTTTCTTGTTCTGCAGAAATAGTTAATTTTCCTTGAGATTCATCCTTTTTTTGTATTGTACCTGCATTTGTCATTAATACATTTCCATTATCGTTTAACACAGTAACAAAATTATCGCCCTTATTCCCTTTTGTATTAATTACATGTATTTGCTCTTTTGTGCCTTGCCCTTTCTTATTAACGGGTGTAATAATTACCTTTACATCTTGAACAATTTGTTTGGAACGATCTGAATATAAAATAGCGTCATCTCCACGTACAAACATTTCAAATAAATTATCTTGTGTATCTTTGAATACATTTGCTCCAATAGCTTTTGCCTGATTTCTAACAAATCTTGAACCAATCTTTGTGTTTGATTTTGCTGTATCTCCAGGAATTACTCTATCAGATTGTGTATCAAATAATAAACCTGTTATATCAATTGCTTCTCCGACCTTTTCATCGCCGCAAGTTATCATATCTTTAGTGTGCTCTTTTATGGCTACGCCGAGCGAAGCACCAAATTTTATTGTTCTGGCATAATCAAAATTATTCGCTTTAATTGTATCAAATGCTTTTTGGGAATTAGTTTCTTTGTTTATAATATAATTTTTACGATCTGATTTATATACATGATAATTTTGTAGTGGGTTTGAATTTACTACTTCATGATTTTTTAATTTGGTAATTCTCATAATAAAATAACCTTTCAAACAACTAGTATTAACAACACAAATAAATTGTAAATAGATTTTATTACATAAATCTAAAAATACAAGTAAGCTAATAAAAATAATTTGCGTCTGTATTGCTGTTGAATTTTACAAAATATATATGCTATACTATACAAAAGTCTTATTTAGGAGGTAAATTTTGATTAAACTCGCAGTAGTCGGAGCAAACGGCAAAATGGGGCAAGAAGTCGTTAAAATGGCGATTAACACTGAAGGTATTGAGCTTGTTTGTGCAATAGATAAATTGAACGTAGGGCAAAATGTGTATAATGATGTTTACATTGAAGGCGATATAAATTCTGCTCTTAAAATTCATAATGTTGATGTTGTTGTTGATTTTACACAGCCATCTGTAATATTTGATAATATAAAAATTTATATGGAAAATAAAGTTAAATCAGTTATAGGAACAACAGGTTTAACTGAAAGTCAAATTGCTCAAATAGAAGAAATGTCTAAAAATAATAATACAGGTTGCATTATTGCTCCAAACTTTTCAATAGGTGCAATTTTAATGATGAAATTCGCTGCTGAAGCATCTAAATATTTTTCAAATGCTGAAATTATTGAATATCATCATAATCAAAAAAAAGATGCTCCTTCAGGCACATCAATTAAAACTGCCCAATTAATGGCTAAAAATAATGACAATTTTAAAGCTGGTAATTGTGATGAAATTGAAACAATAAAAGGCGCAAGAGGCGGAAACTACAATATAGACGGCAAAGGAAACATACAAATTCATGCTGTTCGCATGCCCGGTTTTGTTGCTTCGCAGCAAGTTATTTTTGGTTCAGACGGACAAGTTTTAAAAATACACCATGATACAATAAACAGAGAATGTTATATGTCAGGTGTTAAATTAGCTGTTGAAAATGTATTTGAAAATAACAATTTTGTATATGGATTGGAGAATATTCTATGACAAAAAGATTGCCTAATATTGCTGTCTTGGGAGCAACCGGAGTTGTTGGAAGAGAAATTTTAAATATCTTAGAAGAAGAAAAAGTTGAGTATAATTCAATTAAATTCTTGGCTTCTTCTCGTTCTGCCGGTTCTACTCTTGAATTCAAGGGTGAAAAACATACTGTTATTGAAGCAAAAGATGATGTTTTTGATGATATTGATATTTGTTTAGCTTCAGCAGGCGGCGAAACAAGCAAACGTTTTGCTCCAGTTGCCGCTAAAAAAAATTGTGTTTTTATTGATAATTCTAGCGCTTATAGAATGGATGATGATGTACCTCTTGTAATAGCGGGTGTTAATGATGATGACCTTAAAAAACATAAAGGTATAATATCTAATCCTAATTGTTCAACTTCGCAATTAATGTTGCCCCTAAAGGCTTTGCATGATAAATACAAAGTCAAAAGAATGATAGTATCCACTTATCAGGCTGTTTCAGGTGCAGGATTAAAGGCAATAAATGAATTGACGGATAACACAAAGACTAATTTGGTCGGAATGCCATATGAGCCGTCTGCTTTTAAATATGAAATTGCATTTAATGTAATACCTCAAATTGATGTATTTTGTGAAAATGGTTACACAAAAGAAGAAATGAAGGTTACCAATGAGACAAGAAAAATTCTTCATCTGCCGGAAAGTGTTAAAATATCATGTACTGCTGTAAGAGTGCCTGTTTATATTGGTCATTCTGAAGCTGTCAGCGTTGAATTTGAAGAAAATATAGATGCAAATTCAGCTCGTGAATTATTAAAAAATACTTGGGGAGTTGAATTAAGGGACGATATTTCAACATATACCTATCCAACCCCTAAAGATGCTGCAGGCAAAAATCCTGTTTATGCCGGAAGAATAAGAAAATCAATAGCATTTGATAATGGGCTTGATTTTTTCTGTGTAGCTGATAATTTGCGTATTGGTGCAGCATTAAATACGGTTAGAATTGCGCAAAAAGTAATTGAAATGAATTTATATTAAAAGGAGAAACTTATGGCATTAAGATATGATTTAGGTGAAGTAATTACGGCAATGGTTACGCCGTTTAATAAGGATAGGTCTGTTGATTATGTTTCTCTTGAAAAAGTTTCAAAACATTTGATTAGCCAAAGTACTGATGCTGTAGTAGTAGCGGGAACAACTGGTGAAAGCCCTACATTAACTCATGATGAAGAGCATGAAATATTGTATTGCGTTAAATCAACGGTTTCCGGTCAGTGTAAAGTCATTATGGGAGCGGGTTCTAATTCAACTGACACTGCTGTTATGTCGTCAAAAAAAGCTCAAGAGCTTGGAGCTGATGCTATTTTATCAGTTGTTCCGTATTACAATAAACCATCTCAACAAGGTTTAAAAGAGCATTTTGGTGCTATTGCAAAAAGTGTTGATTTGCCGATAATTTTATATAATATTCCAGGTAGATCTGTTATTGATATGGCTCCCGAAACAATAGCATTTTTGGCTAAGGAATACCCAAACATAGTGGCAGTTAAACAATCTAACGCTAATTTGGATTTAATTTCAGAAATTAAAATGTTAGCTCCAGATGATTTTGCTATTTATTCAGGCGATGACAGCTTAACGTTGCCTATGTTATCTCTTGGAGCTCATGGTGTTGTATCTGTTGCATCACATGTTGTGGGAAGCGAAATTAAATCTATGATTCATAATTTTAAATCAGGTCAAGTAATACCTGCTTCAAATATGCATAAGATATTATATCCTTTGTTTAAAAAGATATTTATGGCACCTAATCCAACACCAATTAAAGCCTTATTATCAAAGCTTGGTATTATAGAAAATTATGTACGCAGGCCATTAGTTGAATTAGATGAACAGGCAAGATTGGAATTATTAGAATGTTTAAATAAAGTTTTATCAAAAATTGAAAATCTATAATTAAAAAGCCCTTAAATCAGGGCTTTTTAATTAACAAAAATTTACATAATTTATCTATACAAAATTCAAATTCTATTTGTCATTAGAGCATGTTTTTGATAACATTTTTCTAAATTGTGTTATTAGAAATATTAGAAAAATTGGAGGAATATTAATGCAAAAACGTGTATGGCTTTTTAGAGAAGGCAATGCGGATATGAGAAACCTCCTTGGCGGAAAAGGTGCAAATCTTGCTGAAATGACAAATTTGGGCTTGCCTGTTCCTCCGGGGTTAACCATCACAACCGAAGTTTGTATGGATTACATAAATAATGGCAACAAAATGCCAAATGGTTTAATGGATGAAGTTAAAGCAGCATTGGCTGATGTTGAAAATCAAACAGGTAAAAAATTTGGCGATACTCAAAACCCTCTTTTGGTTTCTGTTCGTTCAGGTGCTAGGGTTTCTATGCCTGGCATGATGGAAACAATATTAAATCTTGGCTTAAATGATGAAACCGTCGAAGCAATGGTTAAATTAACAAATAATCCAAGATTTTGTTACGATAGCTACAGAAGATTTTTAACAATGTTTGGTTCTGTTGCTTGGGATATGGATAGACAAAAATATTTTGAATCTGAAGTTGAAAAAGTTAAAGCTCGTGAAGGCGTTAAGGAAGATACTCAAGTTTCAGCTGAAGGTTGGAAATCGCTTATTCCTGTATATAAAAATGTTATTAAAGAAGTAACAGGAAAAGAATTCCCGCAAGATCCTTTTGTTCAATTACAAGAAGCAATTGAAGCGGTTTTCCGTTCTTGGAATATACCTAGGGCTGTTGCGTATAGAACAATGAACAAAATTGATCATAATTTTGGAACAGCCGTAAATGTTCAAACAATGGTGTTTGGTAACATGGGAGATGACTGTGCTACAGGTGTTTCCTTTACAAGAAACCCTGCAACAGGTGAAAATAAATTCTACGGTGAGTATTTAACAAATGCTCAAGGTGAAGATGTTGTAGCAGGAATTAGAACTCCAAAACCAATTTCAGAACTTGAAGTTGAAATGCCTGACTTATATAAACAATATGTTGATATTGCAAAAAAACTTGAAAACGGTTACAAAGATGTTCAAGATATGGAATTTACTATTGAAAAAGGTAAATTATATATCCTTCAAACAAGAAGCGGTAAAAGAACAGCTACAGCTGCTGTTAGAATAGCTGTTGAAATGGAAAAAGAAGGAATAATTACAAAAGAACGTGCAATTCAACTTGTTGATCCTTATGCAGTAAATCAAATTTTACTTCCTTGTTTTGATGAAGCTGCAATGAAAACAGCACACGTTGTAGCTCACGGTGTAAATGCATCTCCGGGTGCTGCTGTTGGTAAGATTGTATTTAACACTGATGAAGCAGCTGAACGTGGAGAAAAAGGCGAAAAAGTTATTTTAGTTAGAATAGAAACCTGCCCTGATGATATCCATGGTATGGCTGTTGCTCAAGGTGTTTTAACCCTTAGAGGCGGCGCTACATCACATGCTGCAGTTGTTGCAAAAGGTATGGGAAAACCTTGTGTTGCCGGTTGCGAAGATATGACAATTGACTTAGAAAAAGAAACATTAACAGGTGCAGACGGAACCGTATATCATAAGGATGACATCATTTCATTAGATGGCGGAAAAGGTCTTGTTATGGATGGTGCTGTTAAATTAGCTGATGCCAAAATTGATGACAACTTTAAAACATTCTTTAGCTGGGTAAATGAAATTAAAACAATGACAATTGAAGCAAACGCTGATACCGTAAAAGACGTTGAAAACGCTCTTATGTTCCATGCCGAAGGTGTTGGTTTGTGTAGAACAGAACACATGTTTATGGATCCTGATAGACTTCCTTGGGTTCAAAAAATGATAATTGCAGGAACAAAAGAAGCTCGTGCAGAAGCTTTAAATAAATTGTTGCCTATGCAATATAAAGATTTTTATGGAATGTTTAAAGCTTTAGGTGAAAGACCTTTAACAATAAGACTTTTAGATCCTCCTTTACATGAATTTTTACCATCTAAAGAAGAGTTAATTGCTCAAGTTGCAGCAAAAAAAGTTTTAAAAGAAAACTACGCTGAAGAACAAGCATTATTAACAATTGTTGAAGGATTATCTGAATCAAACCCAATGATGGGGCTTCGTGGTTGCAGACTTGGTTTAACATATCCTGAAATTAACGAAATGCAAGTAAGAGCTATTTTTGAAGCTGCATGTGATGTTAAAAAAGAAGGAATTAACGTAATGCCTTATGTTATGATTCCTTTAATCGGACATGTTAACGAATTAAAAACTGCAAAAGAAATTCTTGTTAAAGTAGCAAAAGACGTTATGCAAGAAAAAGGCGTTGAACTTGAATATAAATTTGGTACAATGATTGAGATTCCTCGTGCGGCAATAACAGCAGATGAAATTGCTCCTTATGCTGAATTTTTCTCATTCGGAACAAATGACTTAACTCAAATGACATTTGGTTATTCAAGAGATGATGCCGAAGGCAAATTCTTGAAACGTTATGTTGAACAAAAAATTCTTCCGTATAATCCGTTTGACACTCTTGACTTTAAAGGTGTCGGCGAATTAATTAAAATGGCTATGGAAAAAGGTAAATCTATTAACCCAAGCCTTATTGGCGGAATATGCGGCGAGCACGGCGGAGATCCCGATAGTGTTAAATTTGCATATAGAATCGGTTTAAATTATGTTTCATGTTCTCCGTTTAGAATTCCACAAGCAGCTCTTGCAGCGGCTCAAGCGGTTATTGAAGCTAAAAAATAAATCAATTTAAAAATACAAATTGCTCTTGCATTTTGCAAGAGCAATTTTTTTATATGTTTTGTTTTGTATTGTGTATGAAAATAGGAAATTATATTCAACCACTTCAATTTAAATCCTCTAACAGGGTAGTTTATCGTGATACTGTAACGGTCGATAAAAATTCTGATAATTCATCTAAAGTTAAGACTGTGCGTAGAGTGTTATATTCTAACTATACAAATTTCTTTAGAGATGATTTAGAGCGTTTTAATATGGGCTGGTTTGATTTTAGGGAATTCTTGGCTAAAACATTTAAAGATACACCAAAAGTAAATGTGTATGATTTTGCCTCATCTGATGGTTCTGAAGCTTATTCTTTAATAATAAGTCTTATTGAAGAACTTGGAGAAGAGGAAGCTAAAAAATTTTTTCCTATAAAAGCTTATGATATTGATAAAGATATAATCCAAGAAGCAAAGAGCGGAAAAATTAACGGTGCAGAAGGAGATAGAGAGTCTATCAGCTGTAATACAAAAGGATATATTGATAAATATTTTACTGTAACAAAGGGTGATAACCCAATGTATAAATGTTGTTACTTTTACCCAAAATCAAATATAAAAAACCTTGTAGAATTTGAACAGGCTGATATAGCAGATAAGATTGTTGATATAAATCCTAAAGATAGTATCGTGCTATGTAGAAATTTTTGGCCGTATTTAGATGAACAAAAAGGTAGTATATTATTTGATAAATTATGCAAAAAACTTGATAAAAGTTCTTTATTGGTTTTAGGTTCATTTGATTTGAGCAATTGTTTTTCTATGCGCGATATTCTAAAAGCAAATAATTATACAGAAGTGTATAAAAATACTTTTAAAAAAGCCTCTTAAATTAAAAATATATATGACAAATTTGCATTAATATATTATTTTATCTTATAATTTAGTTTATGGAAAATGATAAACAATTAAATAATGCGCTTGAATTAATCAATTCGCAAGACTACACCGGCGCTAAAGCTTTACTCGAAAATATTGTAAAAAATAATCCGGATAATTTGGAAGCAATTAAAAATCTGGGATTATGCGAAGTTAATTTAGATAGTCCTACTGATGCAATTAGATGTTTTGAAAAAGCAGTCGAATTAAAAAACGATGACGCAGTGAGTATATTTTATCTTGCAAGCTGCAAGGCAAAAATTGGTGAAAAAGAAGAAGCTATTAATTATTTTAAGAAAGTGCTAGAGCTTAGACCTGATTATATTGAAGTATATAAAAGTCTTGCAATGATTTATGTTGAATTTAATCAAGCACAAAGTGCTATAGAATTATTGCTGCAAGCTTTAAATAATCCTGAAATTCAACCTGACTATTCGATTTATTATATATTGTCAACATCATATATGCTTATAAAAGATTACAATAATTCATCAAAATACCTAGAAAAAGCTTTAGAATTAAATCCTGAACATATAGCAATAGCAAATAGTCTTGCCGTTTCTTATATGAATACTAATAGATACACTGAGGCACTTGCTTTATTAAACAATACTTTTGCAAAAGATGATAAGAATTCTTTGACTGCATATAATTTGGCAATGTGTTATCAATCGATGAATGATTTCAAGAACGCTTTAAAATATTTGCAAATTTCTTATCAGATTGAGCCATCTGTTACAATGCTTGCAAGTTTGGCATCATGTGCTTTTAGTGCAGGTGAATATGCGCTAAGTGCGACATTGTATCAAAATCTTGTTATGGTGTATCCTAACAACGCAAGCTATAGACTTGCATACACTGAAGCTTTGGAAAATACCAAAAATTATAAAGAAGCGCTCGATAATGTTAATCAATTACTTATGGTTGATGAAAAAAACATAGGCCTTATTAAGAAGAAAGGTGCACTTTTAAGAAAATTAGGCTTTTTTGAAGAATCAATAGCAACATTTGAACAATTATTGAAGCGAGGCAAAATTGATGTCGAGGTTTATTATAATTTTGCATTTAACTATGTTGAGCTAAATGACTTTGATAAAGCTAGCGAAATGTTTAAAAAATGTATTACGCTTGAACCTAACAATCCTTATGCGCACAAGGATTTAGGTGTTTTATATCTTAAGATGAATTGTTATGACTGGGCAATTGATGAAATGCTGCAGGCAATAAAATTGGAAGATGACGTAGCAGAATTTTATTATTCGTTAGGTGTATGCTATATGATGTTATCAAATATAGAAGATGCCATAATTGCATTTATAAAGGCAAATGAATTAGAACCTAATGATGCGGATAATTGCGCTTATCTGGGTTATGCATATTTGCTTCAAAACAAAAGAGATGTTGCTTTTTCGTTTCTTGATAAAGCAATTAAACTTGCGCCTGATAATTTTCTTGCAAAGACATTTATTGCAAAATATTATTTTACTGATAAAAAATATGAAATCGCAAAACAATTTTTGTTGGATGCAATAGATATAATTAAAGATGATGAAACGCTAAATATGCTTGCTATTTGCTATATGAAAACAAATGAATTTGAAAATGCAATGGGTATATTTTCAAAATTGGTTGTAAAATATTCAAACAACCATATACTGCTTACAAATTTAGCTAAATGTGAGCTAAAATGCAATAAAAAATCAGAAGCAAAAGAACATTTAAGACAAGCTCTAATGATATTTGATGATTATGATGAGGCTTTAAAACTACTCGAGGAGATTAATAATGACTGAAAATAAAAATCGCATAGTTTCGGGCATGCGCCCTACAGGAAAGCTCCATTTAGGGCATTATTTCGGAGTTTTGAAAAACTGGGTTAATCTTCAGAAAGAGTTTGAAAGCTTCTTTTTTATAGCAGACTGGCATGCACTTACAACCAAATATAATCAAACTGATGATATGAAAAGAAATGTTGAAGATGTTCTTTTGGACTGGCTTGCATCCGGAATTGATCCAAACATTTCAACAATCTATTTACAATCTTTGGTTCCGGAAACTGCCCAATTACATATATATTTATCTATGATTACGCCGCAAAATTGGGTTGAGCGTGATCCTACGCTTAAGGATTTAGCTAAAATTATGAAAGATAAACAAGAAAATATGTCCAATCTTTCGTATGGGCTTTTTGGATATCCCGTATTAATGTCGGCTGATATTATGCTTTTTAATTCAAATTTTGTGCCTGTTGGAATAGATCAGGTGGCACATGTGGAATTAACAAGAGACATTGCTCGTAGATTTAACAATATATATAATGTTGAATTATTTAATGAACCACAGCCTAAATTAACTCAAATTCCGCTTTTAAAAGGTCTTGACGGAAACAAAATGGGAAAATCTTTTAATAACGATATAAAAATTTCAGATACTGCTGAAATAACAGAGAAAAAATTTAGAACTGCAATTACTGATAGAAACAGAATAAGAAGAGATGACAAAGGAGATCCTGATAATTGTGAAGTGGTTTATGATTATTGGAAAATATTTGGTTCAAAAGAAGAACAAGATGAAATTTGTGAAGGTTGCAAAATGGCAACAATTGGTTGTGCAGAATGCAAAAAAAGATTAACTGCAAAAATAAACGAATACATGATGCCTATAAGGGAAAAAAGGTCAGAGCTTGAAAAACAACCTGATTATTTAAAAAATATTATCTATGAAGGTTCAAAAAAAGCTCAGCAAAAAGCAAAAGAAACTATTGATAAAGTTGAACAAGCGGTTAAAATGTATAAATAAGGAGTTTTATTTGATGGATATAACAGAATTATTTTTGGAGCTTGCTAAAATACCTTCTCCAAGTTTGGGAGAAATAAATGTTTCAAATAAGATACTTGAATTAACTTATATAAATGGAATAAATGCATACTACGACGATTATCAAAATTTAATTATAAGAGTACCTGCAAATACTTCAGGAAAAGAACCCTTACTTTTATCTGCACATATGGATGTTGTTGGAAATAATTCTGAAGTTAACATTCAAAAATCACCTGATGATAAGTTTTATATGACCGATGGTACAAGAACGCTTGGTGCTGATGATAAGGCAGGTGTTGCAGTTGCACTAAATTTAGCAATATATTTAGCTAAAAACCCGGATATTAAACATGGCGGACTTGAAATCGTCTTAACTCGTGATGAAGAAACTAATATGACAGGTATTAACCATGTAAAATTCAACGAGTTGGATAGTGAAAATGTATTGGTTTTGGATTCTGATATGCTTGGTAATTTTGAAATTGCAGGTGCAGGTTATACAAAACTTGATATTGAAGTTACAGCTAAATTAGGCGGACATAGCGGAAATGATATTCAAGATAAAAAACGCTATAATGCAGCTAAATTAATTGCTGATTTAGTATCAAAATTACCAAACGGCGTATATAAAAAAGAAAACGGTTTTACAATTACATCTTGCAATTTAGGCTCAATTGTTGCAGGGGCAACAGATATAGGTATTGAAAGACTGTTGGATAAAAAAGAAATTGATAAACCCTATTCAAAAACACTTATTTCGCTTTGCGCTGATAATGTTATAAATACAAGTGCATATGCTCACTATTCTTTAAGAAGCTCAAATAGAAAATACGAAGAAAAACTAATAGAAAAATTCCAAAAACAAATAGATAAGTTCAATAAAAAATATGGCGAATATGCTCATGCTGAATTAAAAACAAAGGTTCATATGCTGCCTTTTGAAAAATCTCCAAACCAAAAAATGGCACAAATTGCAAAAATTGCAGGTAAAAATATTGGCGTTGATGTAAAAGTTCAATCATTTCATGCAGGCGCTGAAACTCATATATATGCAAATAAATTGAATAAAAATAATGTTAAATTCAAACCTGTTTTAGTGGGAGTTGCAAATATTTATTCTATGCATTCTCCGAATGAAAAGGTTGAAATCGAAAGTCTTAAAAAAGGCTTTGAATTTGTAAAAGAAATTTTTATAGAATATAACAAATAAGGATGATTATGGGGATTAAATTTGAAAAATGGCAAGGATTAGGAAATGATTTTGTAATATTGAAAGACGATATTGCAACCTCTGATTTAGCTATAAAAATGTGCGACAGAAATTTTGGCGTTGGAGCTGACGGTTTATTTTGTCCTACAGAATCAAATGTGGCTGATATTGGTTGGAAATTTTTTAATTCAGATGGCACTATAGCTCAAATGTGCGGTAATGGGATAAGATGTTTTGCTAAATTTGCAAAAGAAAACAATTTGGTTAGCTCTTCAAAGTTCAGCGTTGAAACACTTGCTGGAATAATTAAACCGGAAATATTGGAAAACGGAAATGTTTTAGTTGATATGGGAGAAGCTATACTAGAAGCGTCTAAAATCCCTGTTTTAGTTGATAATCCGCAAGATTTTGAAATACAAGGATATAGTGCAACAGCTGTTTCTATGGGAAATCCGCATTGTGTTATATATACAAATGAAGATAGTGAATATTTGGCTAAAGAAAAAGGTTCTTTAATTGAATTAGATCCGCTTTTTCCTCAAAAAACAAATGTGGAATTTGTTAATGTAATTTCTCAAAATAGAATAAAAATGAATGTTTGGGAAAGAGGCTGCGGGATAACTTTGGCTTGCGGAACAGGGGCTTGTGCAAGTGTTGTTGCAGGCGTTAAAAGAGGTTTAATTAATAATATATGCGATGTAGTTCTCCCCGGCGGCGTTCTGAACATCGAATATCATCAAACAGGGCATGTATTTATGTCCGGACCTGCTAAAAAGGTATTTGCAGGTGAATTTCAAATATAAAAATTAATTAAACTTTACCAAAATAAATTTTTTCTTGTTTGTAAAATATGTTTATGCTAATATCAGCGTATATTATACAATCACCAAAGGAGAAAGAATGAAAAAATACGATTTATTTACAATAATTAAACCTAATTTAGATAACGATGATGCTGATAAAGTTGTTAATCGCGTAGAAGAAATTGTTAAAAATTTAGGCGGCGAAGTTATTGAAGCAGATAAAATGGGAAGAAAAAAACTTGCTTATGAAGTTGCCGGTTTTACAGATGGCTTTATGGTAAATCAAGTTGTTACAGTTCCGGCTGATAAAATCGACGAACTAAAAAGACAATTAAGATTAAATGATTCTATCATTCGTGTTATGTTTACAACAAAGGAATGCGCATAAATGACTTTAGCTAAAGCTTTTGTTACGGGAACAGTTGTAAAAGCACCCGAAAAAAGATTTACACAAAATGATATGGCTATAGCAGGTTTTACGTTAAATATTGATAAAAACAATGAAACTTTGCTTAGAATTATTGCATTCGGACAATTGGCAGATACTGTAGCTTCCACTGTTAATGTTGGTGATAATGTCGCAGTAGAAGGTAAATTGCAAGTAAATACATATAAACTTCCTGATGGAAAAGATAAAAAAGTGTATGAAATAAGCGCTAATTTTGTTGAAAAAATGTCAGGTGTATCAAGTCCTGTTTCTGCTCAAAATCCTGCAAATCAAGAAGATAGCGTTGTTTCATTTAATCAGGATGAAATTGCTCAAGATTTAATTGATGAAGATGAAATTCCGTTTTAATTAAAATAATTTCATCGGTCGAATAAAAAACTAGAAAAGGAAAATATTTTAAAATGGCAAAAGATTTAAAAGATGTAAAAAAGAAAAAGAATTGCACATTCTGTAATGATAAAATCGATTGTTTGGATTTTAAAGATGTATCTAAATTAAAAAGATTTTTATCAGAATCAGGTAAAATTCTTCCAAGAAGAATAACAGGTACTTGTGCAAAACACCAAAGAATGTTATCTAATGCAGTTAAAAAAGCAAGAGAAGCTTCTTTGATGGCTTATGTGTTTGAAAATTAATATTTAAGTTGATTTAATCAATAAAAAAAGCAGGCATTTTGCCTGCTTTTTTGGTTATGTTAACTTTTGTAACGAATTACATTAAGTTGGCAATTTTTAAATTGATATATACTTTATATATATGTAAGACATAAATACCTCCCCCCTACAAGCAAAAGCTTTAACACACAAAACACACTAACTAACACACTAACCTTTTCTACACGAGAATCAAGCAAAAAGATTTTCAAAGCCCCTCAAAAATTGAGGGCTTTTTTTTGATTTTATGTTAGTATGGTTTTATGTTATCGATTGGTGTAGATATTGAAGATATATCAAGGTTTAGAGATAAAAATATTGAGTTTTTGAAAAAAATTTTTACCTCAAATGAACTTGATTATTGCTTTAAAAATAAAAATTATGAACAGCATCTTTGTGCCAGATTTTGCGCAAAAGAAGCTGTTATTAAGGCTTTATCTGCATTAACCAGTAAAAAGCCTGCTTTTCTTGAAATAGAAATTTTAAAAAAAAATAATGGTGCACCTTATATAAATATATTATCGGATGAATTCAAAAATTATGAATTTTTATTATCGATTTCGCACGAAAAAGACAAGGCTGTTGCTTTTGTTGTTGTAAAATAATAAAAAAGGAGAAAGAAGTATGTATAATGTTTATGTGAAAAAACAAGGCTCTTATAACCCTGATTTAATGGGGGAATATTCAAATATTAATGATGCTGTAAAATTTGCTAATGATTTAAAGGCAAAAGATGAAACCATAAGTTATACTATTGAAGAAACTACCGGACATTTTGATAGTTATGGTGAACCTTTAGTAAATGTAGTTAAAAGAGGATAATTTTTATAGTATAAAAAAGCCCCTTTTTAAAGGGGCTTTTTTTATGATTTCTTATTTTTGAATATCTTTCATAGATAGGCCGATTCTGTGTTCTTGAGGAGTGAATTTTTTAATTAAAACTTCAACTTCATCGCCTAAATTAAACATAGAGTTGATATTTACTTGACCATCGCCTATTTCTGATGAAGGTAATAAGGCTTCAACTCCGGGGTAAATGTTAATAAATGCGCCAAAAGAAGTGATTTTATTAATTGTGCCTTTTATAACATCACCTTCTTTAAATTTATCAACGATTTCTTCCCAAGGATTAGCACCCATTCTTTTTAATGAAAGAGAAATACGTTTTAGATCTTCATCTATTTTAATAATTTTTACTTCGATTTTTTGACCTAATTGTATAACATCGGAAGGATGTTTGATTCTTTCCCAAGAAATTTCAGAAATTGGCAATAATCCATCAATACCTTCGATATCAACAAATGCGCCAAAATCAGCTATTCTTACAACTTCACCTTCAACAATTTGATCAACTGCTAAACGTGATATGATTTCGTCTGCAACCATTTCTCTTTGTTGAGTATATACTTGTCTTTGAGATAATATAAGTTTATTTTTCTTAGGATCTGCTTCAAGAATTTTGACTTCAATTTCTTGGCCAACTTGCATTTCAGAAGGTGCACCTGTTCTTAGTTGGCTTGATGGGATGAATCCTCTTAAGCCTTCGATTTCAGCTATTAAACCACCTTTAACTGAAGATAAAACTTTTGCCATAACCGTTTCGTTTGCACTTTTAAGATCAGCAAGTTTTTGCCAAGCTTGAGCACAAGAAACTTTCTTTAATGATAAAATTGCAACTTCATCATCTTCTTCGTCTTTAATTATGTAGAATTCTTTTTCATCCCATAATTTAACTATTTCATCAACATTTTTATCCGCAAAATTTGAAATTTCACGATTTGGAAGAAAAGCTTCGGTTTTAGCTCCTATATCAACTAAAAATCCGTCTTTTTCTTTTTTTACAACGACGCCTTTTACAACGTCAGCTACGTTAATTTTGTAGGTGTAAGAATTTAAAAGCAATTTTTCAAATTCTTCATTTGACATAGTTTCGTTTGTCATTTTTTATCCTTTCTATATTGTTTCTAATTTTTTAATTACAGCATTTATAATTGAATCAGGAGTGCTCGCTCCTGCGGTTACTCCGATGTTATTGGAGGTTTTAATGATGTTGTTAAAACTATCTAATTCATCTTGATGTTCAATGTGAATAGTCTTTGTTATTTGGGTTAAGATTTCTGCTAAGTGGGTCGTATTTGCACTCTTTTTTGAACCTACTACAACCATTAAATCAGATTCTTGTGCTAATTTTTTTGCTTCGTTTTGTCTGAGTGAAGTAGAAGGACAAATTGTGTTTTCAACTTTTAAAATTTTACAAATTTTAGATAAATAATCAACAACTTCAAAAAGATATTCTTTGGTTTGAGTTGTCTGAAGAACCAGCCCTACTTTTTTTGCAGATTTAATAGTGTTTTCTATTGCTTTAAGTGCTTCTATATCCTTTGCGACATATACATTGTTTGGATTTATGGCACACATCTTGGCATTTGCGCAAATCGCTTTGACTTCAGGATGTTCTTTTCTTCCTAAAATAATTACAAAGTAGTCATTTTGAGCAAGTTCCATTGCCTTATTTTGGACTTTTTTTACGTCAAAACATGTTAAATCAACAAGTTCATATCCTTTTTCTTGAACTTGTTTAAATATGTCATCACTTTCACCATGACTTCTAATTATACAAATCCCTTCGCCTTTTTCAGGTAAAGTATCAATTGTTTTAATACCTAAATCATTTAATTCTGAAATTACATGAGAATTGTGAATTAATTCGCCCAAAACAGAGATAACCTTGTCAGGATTTTCATATTTTAATTTTTTTGTAGTGTCTACGGCTCTTTTTACGCCGTAGCAAAAGCCTGCATTTTTGGCTAATCTTATATTTTTATTAATGGCTTTGAACCATCCTTTTCAATAGAGTCAATATTTAAAAATATTGCTAATTTTATTTAAACATAAATATTTTTTTAGTACAATATAAAAGTAAAATATTTATGGAGCATTTATGGATTTTATACAAAAGGGTACCAAAGAAGATATTTTATATTGGTCTAAAAGACTCTATCAAAAGGGCATGTCGCCTGCTACAAGTGGAAATATTTCTGTAAAAACAAAAGATGGAATTCTGATTTCAGGCAGCGGGGTTTGTCTAAATGATATGGATGAAAATGATATAGTTTTAATGGATTACAACGGTAATCTTTTGAATGGTAATAAAAAACCCTCGAGCGAAAAAATTATGCATTCTGAAATTTATACAAGAAGAGACGATGTAAATGCTATAATACATTGTCATTGTCCTTTGATAACAGCTTTTGCTGTTGCAGGAAAAGTAATCAACAAAACAATTTTGCCTGATTTTGCGCTTTTATTTGGCGAAATTCCTATTGTTCCGTACTTTTGTCCTTCAAGTATCGAACTTGCAACAACTGTTGGTGAATATTTTGAAAAATATTCTGCCGTTTTGTTAAAAAATCACGGTGTTGTGATTGGCGCTGATAGTCTGCAAAATGCTTTTTACAAGCTTGAATTTTTAAGAAGTTATGTTGAAACATATTTTGGAGCCGAAGTTTTAGGTGGAGCAAAGAGGCTAACAAAAAAGGATATTTTAGAAGTTAAACAAGTATACAAAAAATAACAGGAGATATAATGACTACACAAATAATTGAAGCAAAACAAGGTGCAATAACAGATGAAATGTATCAAGTTGCACGAATGGAAAATGTTGATGTTGAATATATAAGGCAAAAAGTTGCTCAGGGTAGAATTGTAATCTTGAAAAATAATAAAAGAACAGATTCTATTCCGGTTGCAGTTGGAGAAGGTTTAAAAGTTAAAATTAATGCAAATATCGGCACGTCAAATGAAAAATCGACAATTGATCAGGAATTGGATAAAGTAAGGGTAATAGAACAAGCGGGTGCAGATGTTTTAATGGATTTATCAACTGGAAATTATGTTGATGAAACTCGTCAAGCTATTTTAAGTGCTACAAGATTGCCGGTAGGAACTGTTCCAATGTATCAAGCAGGCAAAGAAGCTCTGGATGAATTTAAAAGCATAGCTAAATTAAGTAAAGATAAACTATTCTCTGATATAGAAAAACAATGTTCAGATGGGGTTGATTTTATTACTGTGCATTGTGGTGTAACAAAATTCGTAATTGATCAGTTGGAAAAACAAAAACGCCTAACAGGAATTGTATCAAGAGGCGGAGCTATGCTTGCATGTTGGATTAAAGCAACAGGAAACGAAAATCCTTTATATGAATATTATGATGAATTACTTGATATTGTTAAACCTTATGATGTAACTTTATCACTTGGCGACGGTTTAAGACCGGGGTGCACTGCGGATGCTGGTGATAGAGCGCAGGTAGCAGAAACCATTGTTTTGGGTGAACTTGTTAAAAGAGCACGAGAAGCTGGGGTTCAGGCTATGGTTGAAGGCCCCGGACATGTTCCACTTAATAAAATTCCATCTATGATAAAAACTATTAAGGAATTGACCGACTATGCGCCTTTATATGTTTTAGGACCTCTTGCATGTGATTGCGCCCCCGGATACGACCATATAACATCAGCTATTGGCGGAACTTTAGCAGCTTATCATGGGGCAGATTTTTTGTGCTATGTTACTCCGGCTGAACACATAGGACTTCCAAACTCGGCACAAGTCAAAGAAGGTATAATCACAGCGAAAATTGCGGCACACTGCGCGGATTTAGCCAGAGGAAATGCTGATGCTATAAAGAAAAACTATGAAATATCCAAAGCTAGAGTTGAATTAGATTGGAAAAAACAAATTGAAAATTCTCTTGATAAGACAGTTTTTGACGGTGTAACTCTTGCTAAAGAAGGAAAGCCTTGTACAATGTGCGGATCATATTGTTCTATGAAACTTTTCAGAAAACATTTTGGTGAATAATATTTAAAATTTAAAAATAAAATTGACTGACAAAACTACTTACAATATAATTACTTTATGCAACCACTAATTTCTGTTGAAAATGTTGAAAAAACAATTAATGAGGTTACCGCAGACATTTCGGCTTGGCGAAAGAGCATGATTCATTACATTAAAGATGAAAATCCGGAACTGAACACTGCCATCATTGAGTTGTCTCAAAAAACAGGATTAGATCCAAAAGCATTGGCAACAGGCGCTTATGTTACTTATAAACTATTGGAAAATGAAAACAATACAGATGATGAGTTTGTTTTTAATGAAGAATAATTGGAAATTTTAATACAACAGGTTAATAATATATTATGAGTCAACTTAGTAAAAGTGAAATTGAACAAGCAAAAAAAATAGCATTTATGCAGATGGTATCTCAAATTCTTGAAAATATAAGAAGTGTAATTGCGCATGATAGAAAGCAAAAACAACCTTTAATATTAAGAATAAATGAAGCTTTTATATTCAATATTGCAAGAAAAGCAATTGTTGAAAAAGATTCAACTTTTTTGATGTCTATAGCAGGAGAAAGTGCTTCAGGCAAAACGACTTTAGTTAAAAATGCTGCAAAGGCTTGTGTAAAATCGGATACAAATAATGTTTATACGGTTGTTTGTTGTGATGATTATTACAAAGATGCTTCAGTAGAACTTACTGCAGCAGGAAGCTATGAAAAACTTTTTGAAACAGGTTTTAGCTTTGATACACCTGATGCAATTGATTTAGCTTTAATGAAGGAACATTTAATAAAATTAAAACAAGGAGAAGAAATATATTCTCCGTTGTATAATTTTGTAACCTGTGAAAGCAAAAAAGATACAGTGTTAAAAACCCCTGCTAAATTAATCTTAAATGAAGGATTATATGTTCTTCATGAAAGCTTGAGAGATATAATCGATGTTAAAATTTATGTTTATACACCTTTTGAAGTGATTAAAGACAGATGGTTTGCTCGTGCTACAAGCAGAGGAAAGACCGGTTTAGCAGCACAAATGCAATTCCACGATGTAAATCAAACGGCATTTAGACATATAAGACCAACTATGGATATAGCAGATGTTGTAATTAATGGTATGACATCACAAGAATATATTGAAGATTTTATTCAAGAACTAATAAATGCTATTATGGATGTTACCAAAAAACACAAACATCAATTATAGTTCTTGACAAAATATATTTATATAATATTATTATAAGTGCCTGTTGGGGCGTCGCCAAGTGGTAAGGCACCTGGTTTTGGTCCAGGCATTTCGGAGGTTCGAATCCTTCCGCCCCAGATTTTACAAGCTCTCTTTTGAGAGCTTCTTATTTATTTATTTATTTATTTACTAATTTACTATTAAAATGTACTATTGTCTTGTATAATCATGTTATATCTTTTGATTATTTGATAATATTATAACGGTAGGAAAGGCAAACAAATGAAAAACAATACTTTATTGTTTATAAGCACTCATTTGATAAACAAGGCAGTTATAAGTGAATATACAAAGTTATCAAAAGTTTCTAATTGCGATTGTTTGCTTGTTATAGATAATACAAAGTTGCAACTACCTATAAATAACGACTGCAGGGTGCAAAAATTAACATTTTACGAAAAAGAAATAGATTGTTTTTTGTTTGATGAAGATTTAAATAATAGCCTCAAATTACCCATGCTTGCAGCTCAAGCAAGCCAAGCAACTTTTGGCGATGTAATGTGGTCCAATGCGGATTATCGTTTTATATATGTTAAAAAATATTTTCCAAACTATGATTACTATTGGCAATTTGATTACGATATATTTTGCAACGGAAAATCATACGAAACCTTTATTAATAAATATCAACACAAAAAAGATGATTTATTAATATGCGGATTTAATAAAATTAACAAAGATACTGATTGGTGCTGGGCAAAAGATATAGATTGGATTTACAAAGACACGCAACTGTATGGTTCTTTTTTTCCAATATGCAGATTGAGTAAAAATGCAATAGATTTTCTTTATCAAAAACGAATAGAATATGGAAAATTGTACAAAAATTTAAACAACAACAAACAAAAATGGCCGTTATGTGAACTTTTTGTCCCAGTTGAACTTGCTAATAACAATTTTTCTTGTTCAGCAATAAATGAAAATACCATTCATTTACAAAACTACAATCTTAATGAAGACAGATTATTCGAAAATCCCGATGATAGATTATATCATCCTGTAAAATCTAACATTGAAAACTTAAATAATGAAGTCAAATCAGATAAAATAAAATACAATTTTTTTCAAAAACTTTTTTCATTTCGTAACAGATATGAAAATTCAGTAAAAATTAAAACTATATATTTATTATTTTTTAAAATTAGTTTTAAATGCAAATAAAACAAGTTTTCATAAAGAAATTTTATTTACACTCATCAATTACCTGACCAAATATAAGCCTTATCATTCCGCATTTTTTTCTTAAAGTCTTTCTTATTCCGCAAGTAATTGCATTAATATTTTCTGTTATGCCGTCAACATTATTTGTTGTTGAATTAATGGCAGGTACTAAAACTTGATTAGCGTCTGTTAGCATATTGGTTACATTTTGACTAGATGTTTCTATATTTGAAATAGTATTAGTCAGTGTTTCTTCATTTATTGAATTATCAATTTTTTCAGTCATATTTTCAATATTTTTAGTTGTATTAACAATATTTTTTCTGCTCGATGACAATGTAGAATTTATTGTATTTAGTATATCAGATAAGGTTTGAGCAGCTTCAGAAAGATTTTGGGTTGTTTTAATAAGATTTTCTCTTATTGCTTCAATACTTTCAGGATTTTGACCTGCCAAAAATACATCCATATCAGATGTAATATATCCCTCTAAAATATCGTAATTAGAAATTAATTTATTTGAAGGATTTTTGGGATAAATAAATTCTAAAAAATCTTTTTCTTTGTTATCTTTTTTTTCTTTTTTTAGAAAAACCTTTGTATTAATTGGAAGCATTAATTTGTTTGGGTACAGGATTAATTTAATTAATGTATGTTTACCGTCTGAACTATGCTTTTTGCCTGTGGTTTTACCTATTACAATCCCTTTATAGTAAACCGGAATGTTACTGTGCAGAGGTCTTAATTCTTTAAATTTGGCAAATAAATGCATACAAATAAATTGCCTGAATATAAAATAACCTAAAAGAAAAATTAAAATAGTTGTAAAAATTAATATTATTTTTTTCATATTTAAATAATATTTAAGATTATAAAAAATAAAATCAGACAAAAGAGTATTATACTAATTGAAATCATATTTTAAAAATGTTATAATATGGATGGCTGTGGAGGTCATAATGTTAGGAAATGTTGGCTCTTATTTAAATTTTAAAAAAAATATTATAGCAAAATCAGAAGCAAAAATTAGACAGCATGAGCAGGCTCATAAGTCGGCAGCTGGGCCTCTTGCAGGTGCAATAGTGATTGAGAGAAATTCGGAAGGTATACCAACTGGCGGCCATGTAGAAATTAAAATGCCGGTTTTAAATCCTGATAATCCAGAAGAGACAATTGGTCAAGCTAAGACAGTTATAAAATCTGCACTTGCTCCCGCTGATCCTTCAGAACAGGATATTAAAGTGGCAAATGAAGCAAAGAAAATTTTATTAACCGCTCAAAGAATTAAATTAAATCCTGAGCATAAATTGGACTACATGGCATAATGAAAAAAGTTTTATGCTTTGGAGATAGTAATGTTTTTGGTTTTAACCCCAAAGATAACTCCAGATACTCAGACAATATCCGCTGGAGCGGACTTTTAAAAAAATATTTTTCAGGTTCAATAGAAATTATTGAAGCAGGCTGCAATAATAGAGTAACTTTTGATAACGGTTCTATAGATTGCAGCGGCATTGTAAGTTTGCAAAAACTATCAATCAGGGATTTTTTTGGCGTAATTTTTCTTATCGGAATAAATGATTTACAAAAAATTTATAAACTAAATAAAGACGATATATTTAAAAATTTATGCAATTTAATTGAATTAGTAAAAGTGCAATCGCCTGAAATTAAAATTTTAATGCTTTCGCCTGCCAAGATTAATAAAAACATATTAAATAGTTATTTTTCAACATTATTTGACGAATCGTCAATTAAAAAATCTGAAAATATTATTGAAATTTTTAAAAAATGCAAATTAAAATATAATTTTGATTTAATTGATTTAAATGAATACACAACAACCTCAAACATTGACGGTTTGCATTTTGACATTGAAAATCACCGTAAAATATTTGAGGTTGTTAAAAATCACATTAAAAGCTGGATTTAAATTATCCTATAGCATAGTTTTTCTAATTTCTTCGTCAGATTTATTTATTAGATACTTAGGAGCAATATCGAATACTGTTTTGCATCCGCAAATACCTTCTTTGTTTAGTTTGAATGCTGCTCTTGCGTATGAAACCAGAACGCTTGATGTAAATTCAGGATTTGAATCAAGTTTTAGAGCATATTCTATAATATGATTTGTTCCTTCACTTGTTTTTCCGCTTCTTAAAACAAAACCACCGTGAGGAATTGCAGAATGGTTTTTAATTAGTTCTTCTTCTGATATGAAATGAACCGTTGTGTCATAATCGGCAAAATAATTCGGCATAGTTTTAATTTCATGTTCGATTTGAGTTTTGTCTGCGCCGTTTTCAGCCACAACAAAACATTCTCTTGTGTGTTTTTCGCGAGTTGAAAGTTGAGGATTTTTACCTTCTCTAACTGCTTTTAGCGCACTTTCAACTGGAATTGTATATTGTTTAGCATCTTTCACGCCTTTTATTCTTCTTATTGCATCGCTATGTCCTTGGCTTACGCCTTTTCCCCAAAAAGTATAGTCTGATCCATCAGGTAAAATTGCGTTAGCGTATAATCTGTTTAGAGAAAATAGTCCAGGATCCCAGCCGACTGAAATAATTCCGATTTTTCCAGATTTTTTGGCTGCCTTATCTACGTTTTCAAAATGCTCAGGGATTTTAGCATGTGTATCAAAACTATCTATTACGTTAAACATTTCAGCGTATTTTGGGGTTTGAACGGGTAAATCCGTAGCGCTACCCCCGCAAATAATAAGAACATCTATTTTATCCTTGTAATTTTCAATTTCATTAATTGAAATTACTTGTGCTGTTTTAGTTGCTATTGTTAGTGATTCAGGGTTTCTTCTTGTGAAAACAGAAACAAGTTCCATGTCATCATTCTTCAAAATTGCTTTTTCTACGCCTTTTCCAAGGTTTCCGTAACCCAAAATGCCGATTTTAATCATTGTCATGCTCCTTTTTTTTGTTTTAAATATTAGCATATTTTTTAAAATCCTGCAAAAAATTTTACAAAAACTTTATTTGAATTATAATGTTTGTGAATAGAAATCGGAGTATTAAAAATGGAAACAAATAAAAATAAAATCTTGTTTGTAATAATTCTAACCATTCTTACCATGGTTGGCGAGATATTATTTGGATTTCTAACAAATTCTATGGCATTATTAGCGGACGGTTTTCACATGGGAACACATGCTTTTGCATTGGGATTAACTTATATTGCGTATTATTTTTGTCAAAAATATTTAAATAGTGATAAATTTAAATGTGGTACAGATAAAATAAAGGATTTAGCAGGCTATACAAGTTCTTTATTTTTGGGAATAAGCGGAATTTTGATAATTTATGAATCAGTTGAAAGACTTTTTCATCCTTTAGAAATAAGTTTTATGCAGGCTATGATTGTTGTTGTCATCGGACTTGTTATAAATTTAATAAGTATAATCATTATGGATTTTGATCATTTTCATAATCACATACACAACCATCTTCATGAACACAAAAAAACTGACAATAATTTTAAATCGGCTTATCTGCATATCTTAGCAGACTTGCTTACTTCAGTGTGTGCTTTTTTTGCACTTCTTTTTGCAAAATTCTTTGGATGGGTGCTTTTGGATCCTGTTATAGGAATTTTAGGCGGTATTATTATCATTAAATGGGCTATCGGATTAATTAAATCTACAACAATAAGTTTGTTGGATATTAATGTTGAAAATAAGTAATTTTTTAAATATTTTGCATTGTAGTTATATTATCGAAATATAAAGATTTAGTTATTGAAGTAATATGAATAATATTTGAAATTTTTTCGAGCTCCTTTTTTATTATTTTGTTGCATGTATCAAATTCTTCCGGGCTAGAATTTAATATATATTGATTTTGAGTATAGTTTTCTGATAAATTTCTTACAAAGCCATCTAAACCAGCTATTGTAACTTTTTTTACACCGACTGATATTAATACTTTTAAAAATATTAAAGCCGTATTGTCATACAATGGAGAATTATTAATATATTTTGCATAACAAATTTTTAAAGAGTTGTTAGGTTCTTTTTCGACAATATTGGATGTTATTATGGATTTAACTTTAAAATCAAATTGCAAGTACCGTTTAGCATTAGAAATAAAGACTACGTCAACCGGAAATTTATTCTGATTTATGTTTAAAGAAAATATAAACGGATTATTATTTTTGATATATTCATCAATTTTAGTTTTTTCTTTTTCTATACTTTTTCCAGGTGCAAGTATTAAAATTTCCCTATTTATGATGCTATCTTTTATGAATTTTATTGTTGCAGTATCATCTACAAAATTGCTTTGATATTCTAAATATAATTCTCTTATCAAATCTTTATTGAAGGTTGCTTTATTTTCCTGAGGTATGCTTTTTAAAATAGAATCTGTTGCTTCTACGGTAATTGTTTGTTTGTCAACTAGATAGGCAGCATAATTAGGGTGGCAAGAATTTATCGCAGCAAGATAATATGGAACAGAATATCCCCAAGGCGTAACTGCAAAAATTTTTGCAACATATTCATCTATAATTTTTAATATATTCAATAAATTATAATTTTTGCCATAAATAGCATTTAGATGATTTGCCATAAGTTCAGTCGGAAGATTTCCAGCCCCCCGACCCATTCCAAAGACACATGTATCAATAATCAATTGTCTTTGCATATTTTCCTTTATTATCGATTGAGCATTAGAAAAAGAAAGCTGCAGATTATTATGAGAATGAAAACAAAGCACAATACCTTTATCTAAGAAGTTGTCAATGGTTCTTGTGTATTCTAATAGTTTTTTTTCATTTAATACCCCCATAGAATCCACAATAGAAAAACCGAATGGTTTTATTTTGTTTATTTCATCAACCAAGCTAACAATTTCTTTAAGGCTATATTGATCTATAAAAGTAGGATTGATAAAAACTTTATACCCTTTTTTTATAAGCTCTCTTGCATATTTTAGAGCACCCTCTTTTTGCGGTTTTTTATATATAAGCCTGATAATTGAAAGCAGATTACTATTATAATCTGGAACTTTTTCTATAGGGAACTTCCCGTATGTAATCATAGCAACTGCGCGATTTTTATCTGCATTTTCAGGTAGATAATCGTTAATTCTTTCAATTGAATTAAAAATACTTTTATTGTTATTTGTATTGCATTCTTCTAAAAATCCGCACTCAATATAATCAACGCCGGATAAATATAATTCATTTAGAATAAATTTAATTCCGTTTTCAGTGAAATTCCAATCGTTAATATACCCGCCATCTCTTAGGGTGCAATCTAAAATACTGATTTTATTCATTTGTTTTTCCAAGTACATACTTTTTATACATAAATTCTGCAAATTCAAAATCAATTTCATAATCTATATCAGTTGCTTCTATATCTGAAATTGGATAAATATACGGTTTATCAGAAACAACATTTGCGGATTTAATCATTTGTTCTCTGGATAAAATATTAACCGCAAAATTTAGACCTAAAATATTAGGCAAATCTTGGCTGCGAGGCATTTTTGCAACTTCGTAGTTAATTGGTTTGTTATCAAGCCACATAAATTCTTTTATATTGTGCGCAGAATTAATTGAATGATATTCATCTTTTATTTCGAAAAAATTATCTATCATTTTTACAATAGTTTCATCCTTTATTAAAGGATTGGTAACTGTGCAATGTATTATATAGTCGCTATCGCAATTTTCAGCTTGATTTTTATATACTTCATTAATAGAAACTGAATTAGACGCAAAATAATCATCTCTTTTTACAACGGTAGCACCTAAGTTTTTTGCAATTTCCAACATCTCGTCAGAATTAGAATTAACAATTACATCGTCAATTTCTTTAATTCTTTTAAGTTGTTTGATTTTAATTGCAAGAAGTGAATCTCCCGCAAACGGTCTGATGTTTTTGTTTTTTACTCTTGTAGAACCTGAACGCACAGGTATAATTGCTTTTAGTGTCATATTTACCTCAAATACATTTTATTTCACTTAAATTATTTATTGAATATTTGGAATACTTTTGTAATTCTTTAATAGAAATCTGACCTGTTGCAACAAGCAATGCTGCTTTAACAGAAGCATTTTGCGCCATTTCATAGTCCATTTTAGCGTCACCTATGCATATTACTTCATCTTTATTTAAATTATTTTGTTTTAATGCTTCAATCAGTGGCATGCCTGTTTTTTTAGGTGCGCTAAAATCGTTTTTTCCGTATATTTTATTAAAATACTTATCCAAATTAAACTTTTTTAAACAAGTAATTGCGTTTTCTTTCGTATCTGAAGTTATTAAAATTTGGTTAATATCATTTTTAAAAAATAATTTTATAGTATCTTCAACATAAGGTAAAATCTGTACATAATCTATTGCTTCATCTTTAAATTCTTCATGTACATCATTAAATATTTGATTATTGGTTGTTTTACCTGAATCAATACCCATACCTAACAAGCCCTCGTGCAAGATTTCTAGAACTTCATCTCTGGATAAAAGTGCAATCGGGCCTTTTTCCATTAATTTTTGCGTTTTTAAATCAAAACCCATTAAAGCACATATTTTGTCTAAGTAATCTTTATTTACATTGTATGTATCGATTATTTTTTTGCTTCGGCGCTTTATTATCTCCCCCCAATAGCAATTTGAATCAATTATTGTACCATCTTTATCCCATACAATTGTTTTTATATTTTTGATGATATTGCCGTCATTTAAAAGTATATCCATTATCCTAACCCACTGTATTTACTAAATTTTTTGCTACAATAAGTGCTTTATTAAATTCTTCTTTATTTGATAAAAAATTCTCTTTTGAAATATAATCTTTAACTATTTTTCTTGCATAACTTCCTATTGCAACACCTGAAACGTCAACATTGCACAAATTAGCAAACTCCATTGTTTTTGAATTAGTTCCGCCGGACATAATTACAGGACAATTTATGTCTGATTTTATAATTATATCAGCACAAGCAACAGCTTGCAGGGTTGTATTATAATCATCTTTTCCGCCGGACATAGGGGCGCCATCTGCTTGTATCATTACCCTATTTGGGCATTTATCTATCATTTTTTTTAGCTGAGATATTAAATCTTTATTTGAAAAAATTGATCTATCTGTACAAATACTTAAAATTCCATTAAAATTAGTGCAAAGATAATCCCATTTTTCATTAATATCATCAATATCATTTGAAATAATATGAAATTCTATACAATCGCAATCGTTTTTAATTTCAGGTAAAAAATCTTTCCATTCAGACGACTTATAATATCTTTCGATTGCATTTTTGGGGCAATTATTTAAACATTTAGCGCAACCTATGCATTTTTTTTCATCAATTAAAATTAATTCTTCAATTAAAAAAATTGCATTTTGGATACAATCAGCTAAACATTTTTTGCATTTAACACATTTATCATTTAGTATTTTGCATTTTGATAAATGCGGGTCATTTTTTCCTCCTACGCTTATACATAAAAAACAATCATCTTTACCTGATAACCTAAATCCTTTTTTAGCAGCTAAGATTGCTTCCTTGCTTGCATTAATATCAAAAAAACGACATCCTGCAGCAGAATATAGTGCAGTTAACTTTGTTATTTCTTCATAATTTTCATTATTTGCGCCGAGAATTAATTTAAAACACTTTTTTTCTTTAAGAAAAGACGATAAATTATTCAAAACTTCCCCTTCTTGTTTTAAAACTGATTTTTATACCAAATAATCTAATTGTAATTTTATTACAGTTATCCAAATAAACTCTTTTTATAGAAAAAAGTTTGTTGTAGCCCATTTTCTCTGTTACATTATCAATAATATGATTAATTATGATGTCTATATTGTCATTTTTACTGTAAAAATCAAAGGTTAGGCCGTTTTTAGAATAGTTTTTATATAGTTTATTAAAATAATCAGAATAAAAATATTTTTTTCTTAAACTTACACCAAGCACATAGTAGTAAGTTAAAAGCCAATATATCGCTGCATTATAATCTTTTTTCGGGGAGTTTAAAGCTTCTTTAATATTATCTATGCTTCCATCAATTAAATCGCCATGACATGCGCAATATTTAATATTTCTACAATCAAATAATAAGGATTGTATAGGCATTGATAGGCTAATACCTGATAATATTGCATCAACATTCGGATAAAAATAGTATGATGGAACTTGTTTTTTAAAATAATATTGTGCAAATATCATATTCGGATATTTTGAAATAAATTCATCATAATTTTTCTTATCAGATAAAAAATTCCCGCATGCATGTTCAGTTATTATAACTGCGTAGTTTTTAGGTACTTTAGATAGTATGCTGTCATAAAATGTTGCATAATCATTAAACTTTAAATCTGTATTACAGTTTAAAATGCTTGACGGGAAAAATAATATTTTTTTATATTTTTTTCTTAATTTTTTAATTTCATTTTTTATTGGATTTTTGCGTTGAATTATTTTTATTAAGCTTTTCTTTAATTTATTAATTTGGTCATATTGTTTTTTTGATATTTTAAAATTTATTATTTCATTGTGAAATTTGTTTAAGAAACTGTCTTTATAAAAATTCAAAGGTTCATATGTAAAGCTATCAGGGAAGGGTGATCTCGAAAAAATTCCACACTCTCTCAAAAACACTAGAGAATTGGGATACATCTTTCTTAGTAGTTTTGAATCCCATACAGTATAGCATATAATAACATCGGGCTTGTATCCTTCAGTTTTGGTTTTAATTAAATCAATATATCTATCAATAGCATCTTTTGAGCCATTTAAATTAGAGAAAATTTCAAATTCATCTTCATTACCTATGGCTTCATGTAATTCTTCTTTAGTTATATGGTATGTTTTAATCTTGGAAAAAATTTCAGTATTTTTTATTTCTTTTGCAATTTTATCGCCATAATGAAGGTATCTAATTTCGTTATTGTATGATATACTATCCAAAAAATCCATGCCACATGCATATTTTGCAACGGAAAAACAATCGGGTGTTCGATTTGTATAATATAATAATATCTTCATTTTTATTTCCAACAGTTTTATTATAAGAATTGTACAATAAAATTTCTCTTTTGAAAATTTTTTATATTATTTCATTTATTGCCTTTTGAAAATTGTATTTTAAAGTAAAATTTATATCATATTTTAATTTTTTATTATCTCCAATAATTTTTAAAGGTTCTATTGTTTTTTCTTTTTTTAAAATTAAAAGATTTTCTTTATTCATTTGTTTTGCAATTTCATAAGCAAAATCACCCAGCGATATTCCTTTTGCTGTTGAGATGTTAACTATACCTGTGATGTTGCTATCAAGGAAACTTACAAATGCTGCTGCTATATCTTTTGTATACATATAATCTTTAATTAGCTGCGAACATTTTATTTCAACAGGAATGTTATTTTTTAAATTGTTAATTATGTAAGGAGTGAGCCTGTTTGGATGCTCGTTTGAACCGAAAACGTAAAATATTCTTCCCCAGCCAAAATCAAAACCCAGTTTTTCTGATAATTCAAATCCTTTTTCCATTAATTTAACTTTTGATTTAGCATAAAGCGTTACGGGGTTTAATTCGTCTGTTTCTTTAAGGGGTTCATCTTTAAATTTATATTCAAAGCAAGTTCCTGCAAATACTGCCTTTTTTCCGCCATTTTCGCCAAAATATTTAAGTAAATTAATTCCTGCAATCAAATATTTATTATTTATTTCGGATTCAAGATACCCTTTTTTAGTGTCCCATGCAAAATGCAATAGGTGAGTAGGTTTATGTAGCTTTAAAAAATCTTTAATTGAATTTTCGCTAAATAAATCGCAATTATCTCGATTTAGATAAATTATTTCAAATCCGCTTTCTTTAAGCGGGTAGATTGCTTGTTGACCAATAAGACCACTTGCTCCTGTTAAAACTACTTTTTTCATTGTAAAACCTCTAACCTTGCAATTTTTATTTTAAAAGGTTTTATAGAAAAAGTAAAATAATTATTATGCCAGTTGAACATTACCTAATGTTTTCAGGTAATCCATTTGATTTTTAATGGTGTCTTCGCTTGCAAGAATGGAAACTGTAGGATTGTAAGAGAATATGTAATTTGCAGCTTTTAAAATATCTTCTTTTGTAACTTTATCCAAAGCTTCTAAGTATCTATCTATTCTTTTTAAACCGTAAGGTTCTTCTATATTTATCGCAAGTAAATTTGTTTCAATCTCCGGATCTTGCATTTGCCCTATAACATTTTGCCTTAATTTCATTTTTGCTGCTTGTAATTCGTCATCTGAAACAAGTTCGCTGCACAACTTGTCTGTGTGTTTTTGGAATCCATCCAGTGATTTTTGTACATTATCGAAACTTTGAACATTCTGGTCTTTATGATCCGTTGTAGTTTGAATGCCTAAAGTTAAAATACCCGTATTTTCAAATGATTGAATTGTTGAATAGACGCTATATGCTAAATTTTGTTTTTCTCTTAGGTCGCTAAACAATCTTGAATTTGGACTGCCGCCTAAAATTGTGTTAACTATTTCAAATTTAACTTCGTCATCTATATTACCTGACATAGGAAACTTATAGGATTTATATATTTGAGCTTGATTTAAAACATCAGTATCACAAATTACATTTGCTTCGGGGTTTGGTTTAAATATTCTTGTTAATTTTGGGGTAGAATCTTTAAACTTGATGTTTGATAAACTTTGATTGTTAATTATTTGATTTTTTATGTTTGGATAGCGGCTAAAAGGAGCTGTTGCAACAAAATTTGATGAAGCACTAGCTAAAAGTTCATTATAAAATTCTTTAACTTCATCAAGCGTGAGTTCATCAATTGTATCTAGCATTTGTTTTCTTGTCGGAAAATGTCCGGGAAATGTTTTATCTAATAAGTTTGACTCCGCATCTTTTTGACTGGAGATAAGAAAATCTTTGACATATCTTTTTGCTTTTTCAAAATCATTTTGTGTTAATTTGGGATGAAACATTAATTCAGAAATTAAAGATAATGCTTTTTCTGTGCTTTCAGGTAAGCAATTAGCATTTATTTGAATTCTTTTGCCGTTGACATTTATATCTGTATCAATTCCGTTTAA
>CALUWL010000014.1 GCA_944324445.1 Candidatus Gastranaerophilales bacterium
CAAAAAAATAAATATATTCAGACTATATATGGTGGCGGTTACAGACTTTTAGCAAATGGTGTAGAAAAAAAATAAGATGAAATTTCAATTTAAAGATTTTTTTCTTAATAAAAATAAATTGAAAAAATTTATTTTAGTTCTCACAAGCATTCTTGTGCTTTTTAGTATTACTTATAACAATTACAAAATAAGAGAAATAAAAAGAATTAATGATATTTCCGAAGTAAATATCATTAATAGCAAAGAAGTTTCTTCAAAAGAATTGTTCCTTGATTCTTGGCAGATAATTAAATCAAACTATTATAAAAATAATTTGAATAAACAAAATTGGAATAAATGGAAAAAAAGATATATTCATCAAATTAAAACCGATGAAGATGCTTATGTTGCAATAAATACAATGCTTGCTTCTTTGGATGATTCGTATTCAAAATTTATGTCAAAAGAAGAATTTATGGCGCAAAACAGTGCAATAAATTCTAAATTATACGGCATTGGGATAAATATAGCTTCGATATCAGGAAAAATATATATTATAAATGTATTAGAAAATGCTCCTGCTTATATAGCAGGAGTTCGCTCGGGCGATATAATTTTAAAAGTGAATGGTGAAGATGTAAACGGTCAAACAATTTATCATGTTGCACAGCTAATAAGAGGCGATGTTAATCAAAGTCTTGAACTAGAGCTTCTTAGAGGAAGTGAGAAATTTTCAAAAACAGTTAAAAGAGAAGAAATTAAAATTAAAACAATTGATTATAAAAAAATAACCGATAATATAGGTTATATTAGAGTTTCGAGTTTCATTGGAGCTGATACTCCAAAAGAATTTATAATTGCGCTAAATCGGCTTAAGGATTCAAAAGGTTTAATTCTTGATTTAAGAGGTAATTCCGGCGGATTATTTCAAAATGCTATAATGATTTCGAATTTATTTATGAAAAAAGGAGTTATAGTAAATGTTATAGCTCGTCAAGGCAAGAAAAACGTTTATTCTGCTCAAAGCGCAGGTTGTATATATGAAAATCCTGTTGTTGTTTTAATTGATAACAGTTCTGCTTCTGCATCCGAGATTTTATCTTCTGCCCTAAGGGATAATTCAAGAGCGGTATTAGTCGGAACAAGAACGTACGGCAAGGGATTGGTGCAAAAGATATTTTCGCTTCCAAATCAATCGGGTATGAATTTAACTATAGCGAGATATTTAACTCCTAAAGGAGTTGATATTAATAAAAAAGGTATTGAACCTGATTTTAAGGTTACTTTTTCTCATAATGATTTTATAAATAATATAGATCCGCAATTGCTATATGCGCAAAGATATCTCGAAAAGCGTATAGTAAGCGGGTTATAGAAGATAAAATGTATGAAAAAGATAGTATTTATAATTTTATTTGTATTAACTTTTTTATTTTCATTGTTTGTAAATAAAGATAAGATTAATGTTCCTTATTTTGGTGCATTGAATAAAAAAATTTATGCGGATTTAATTTATGAAAATAATGTTCAAAACCCTGAAAAATTAATTTTATTTGATGATAAAAAAGCGGATAATATTCTAAAAATTGATAAAAATCATTATTTGCTTTCAATCAAAAAAAATAAATTAATTAAAAAAATAAAAATTAATGATACAAAAAATATCAAAAAAATTGTTATCTATGAGGATAATAAAATAATCTATCAAAGTAAAAATGTTAAATTAAAACCCTTTTCTAAGCTCAAAATTAATACGTCTAAACCGTTATATGATAAGGTTGTAATTTCTTTTCTTTCGTTTTTTTATAATCCGATTTTTTATTTTGTAAGTTATGTATTTCTGTTTTTTATAATAAGCTGCACTAAAAAACCTCTAAATTCGAAAAGATATTTTTGTTTGATGATTTTTCTTACTGTTTTTTTGAGGTTGGCGCAATTAAATAATATTCCTTTTTGGGATGATGAAATTTATACGATAAAAATAACCGAATTAAATATGCCTTTTGGTTTGGTTTTTTCAGACCCCGGAAACCCGCCTTTGTATTTTATTTTGTTTAAGATTTTCCGTTCTTTTGTTCAAAATCCTGATTTTTGGAGAATTTCTTCAGTGATTTTGGGGTGTTGTTTTAATATTGTTTTTTATTTTTATTTGAAAAAAATATTAAATAAAAAAGCTGCCAAAATTGGTCTTTTTATAACTGCAATAAGCGTTGTTTTGATTTATTTTTCGCAAGAGATTAGATGTTATATGCTTTTAATGCTTTTGAGCGTTATGAGTTCTTTATTTTTATTTAATTTTAAAAAAAAGAACAGGTTTTATTATTTTATAGTTTCATCTGCTCTTTTATATACGCATTTTTACGGCGCTTTTTTGGTTTTGTATAATTTTATTTTCGGTTTTTTCTTTTATTTTAATAAGAAAAGAAAGTTTGATTTTTTAAGATTAAATTTATTTTCTTTTCTAGTATTTTTGCCGATTTTATTTTATAAAAAAACAAGTCTTTCAAATGACTTCAATTCTTGGATAACTAAACCAAACTGGCTTGATATTAAGCTTGTTTTGGAAACTTTTTGCGGGCATGGCGTTTTATTTTTAATGTTTTTGATTGTATGTATTTATGCTTTCAAAAAAGTTAGAAAAAGAAAGGAAAAAGTTTTCGTTTATTATAATTTTTGTTCTATAGTTTTTATTTTTATTTCAGCTATTATTTTTTCTTATTTAATTAAACCGATTTTTTCTTATAGATATTTTTATGTTGTATATCCTTGTTATTTAGCTTTAATTTCTTATTTTCTTTGTATAGATTATAAGTTTAAATTTCAAATTGTTTTAAAAACAATTATTTTAATTTTCTTTGCTTTATATTCAAGGTTGAATTATCAAAATCTTTTTTGTAATCACAATTTATATCTTGAATTTATAAAAAATGATATTGATTATTCAATTAATAACTATATTTTTATGTCGGATACAATTGAAGGTTATAGAGGTTTTGAGGATAATTTTAAGGATAAAAATAACGTAAAAATAATTTATTTACCGGTAAATAAAGGAATTAAGGAAATCGGTTTTGATAGTTTTAATTTTAAAAAACCATACAGTGCTTATGTTATAAATTTATATTTAAAAGATGATGTCTATAAAAATGCTTCTATTATAGAATTATATAAAACGCCTCTTGGGGTTTATACAAAATCGGTATATAAATAAGGAGAATATTATGTTGTTGGATTTGATTGAAAAAAGAAAAAGTGTTCGTGAATATCTTGAAAAAGATATACCGAATGTTGATTTGAAAAAAATTTTAAAAGCCGGATACCTTGCTCCTTCTTGGATGAATAGTCAGCCTTGGAAATTTATTCTTGTGAAAAATCCTGATACAAAAGCTCTTTTATCTCAATTATCAGGTAATCAACCGCATGTTAAAAATGCAAACGCTCTTATTGTCTGCATAGCTGATAAAAAAGGCTGGTCAAAAGAAGAATTTGGCAAAGTTCTTGCAGCTAGAGGAATAGGAGAATCAGGCAGAGAAAAAATCTTTAATATACCGATGTTTTATCCGCCGCTTTTGGGCGAAGATAAGGTTTTATTAAGAACGGTTGAACAGGTTACTTATGCTGTTTCTTATATGATGCTTGAAGCGAAGGATTTGGGGGTTGATTCTTGCATAATCGGCGCAATTTCAAACGAAGCAACCGTTAAAAATGAAGAATTAATGAAAAAAGCAAATGAAGTTTTAAATTTAGATGATGACGAAGTAATAATTACAATTATTACCCTTGGTTATGCTAAAGAAGAAACTCCGACAAATAAAATAAGAAAAGATTTTGATGAAGTTGTTTATCTTGAAAGAAAAGGAAATAAATTAGATATTTAAAAAAAGGTGATTATTCACCTTTTTTTTAAACAGTTTTTGTATAAAGTCTTATTTTAAACTTAACTATAAGTATGGTTTTATCTTTGTCGTATGGCTCAATATATATTTCATACAAACTGCTTAAGTAGTTTTCTTTTGCAATACTTTTGAAAAATCTTTGAAATTGGCTGTAGTTTCCGACTGCAACAAAAGAAAGTTCGCAAGCATTATACCCTGGGACATTTGCAAAAAGAATTTTATCATCAGCAGGTTGGTAGTTATAATCAATTGAGCGAATTCTAACCCCGTTATTTGTCATATTGGATAATACATTTTCAAACATTATGCCAAATGATGCTTCGGGGCTGAATTGCTGGCCTAAAACTTCATATATTACTTTTCCGCTTTCTGATTCTTTTTTCTTTTCAACTTTATTTGCTGCTTTTTCTCGTCTTATTTGAGCAAGTTTTGCTTGTTTTGTTTCAAGCTCTGCTTTTTTTTGAACTAATTCATTATGACTTTCAATTGCAAGAGAAGCAAAGTGCCAAGTTCCGTATAAACCGCCAACAACAGCGGCTATTATAAGCATAATGTATAAAATTTTATCTTTTATAAGTTTTTCCATTTTTGATTCCCTATTTTGCAGGTTTCATTTGACTTGAAGGTTGTTCAAGTTGTTCTGTATTTTCAGATCTTATTATGATATCGTTTTCATTCTTTTCTTCTTTAGCTTTTGGATCGCTATCCATTTGTATTTGAGTGTTAGAAATTTCAAAACTGTATAATCTATCTGAATCTTTATCAAGTGCAAGATCGCTTATAAATTTACTGTCTTGAGAATCCATATCTTCGGTTACAACTTTTAGTTCGGTTAATTTGATATCAGATTGCGGTGAAACAATTCTTAAATTTTTATAGTATTCATAAATATCAACAATGCTTGCTGCTATACCACGAACAGCAATTTTGCTTCCGTCTTGATTGTAATATCTTGTAAGCCAAACATTTTTTGGTATGTCTGTAGCTATGGAATCGTAGAAATTAATTGCATTGACATTAGATGCTGCTACTTCATCTATAACCATGTTCATATCTACTTCTTGTTTTTTCTCACCTTGGCTTTCAGCGTTAATTTGAGCATCAACATTTTGGATTTGGCTGTTTAAATCTGAAATACCGTTTTGAGTTTGAGTATCAGTAAAGTAGCAAAGTCCGATTAAAGCTCCGAAAACTACTGCACATAAGGCAACAACAAGAATTGTAAATCTATCTACAAGCTCACTTGTAACTTCAACGGGGCTTCCAAGAATTGTGGTGGTAAAATATGAGCCCATTGAAACACTTGGATCATCCTGAAGAACGTTGAGAACTATATTAAGACCTGATTCTTTTGTATCTACTGCACCAATGGCTGCAAGAGTTATAGAGTTTGTTGCATTAAAATCTGTTGCAGATAATACTTCCATTAAAGGCTTTTTGGAGTATTTATTTGAATCTATTGCAATTATTTCTCTATCAAATTGCATTTGTCTTTTTAAGACTTCAGCGCATATATCGTCAGTTTGACTTATTACGAATAGGTTTGTGGAAGAAAAATTGGATAAAAGCTGCGATGAGCTTGAAATAATCGCTTGATAAGATTCTTCCATTGAAAAAGATTTAATTGCAAGTGGAACTTCGGTGTAATCCAGCAGGTTTTTGCCTTCTAATTGGAACAAGGTATAACTGTTTGTGTTAATTACCATTGCTGTCCAAGGAGCTTCTTCAATTATTATGTCGTTTAGAAAACCTGTTAGATGTAAACCTCTTAAAGTTGCAGAATAAGCACTTTCTATGCTCATTATTTGCAGACCGATATCTGAAATAATTTCTTTTATTTCATCTACTGCGCTTTTTTGGAAGGATGTGTATGCAATTTTCTTTTGTGAACCGCCTTCGGGATTGATTACTTCGCACCAGCCTGATACGGGTTCATCTCTTTTAAAGATATAGAATTCTTCAGCTTTTGATAGAACCGCCGTTTTTATTTCAGGGTTGCTTATCATTGGGGGAATTTCAAGAAAATCAAAGTAAACGTTAGGCAGGACAATGTATGCAGGTGTCTTAGGAGGAATTTTCATTTCATCCATAAGTTCCACTATAGCGGTTTTAAATTGAACGTAATCTTGAATTTCTCTGGTTGAGAAATTGTATTCAACTTTTTTTCTGCCGTAACTTACAATCGTTGTTTTACTTTTGTCTAAAATAACGGCTTCTAAACCGATACTAGGGGTTAAAGTAATTCCTACGACTTGTTTTTGACTTCCTGAAGATAAAAAATTTAACATCTCTATAAAATTCTAAACTTATTCACATCCTACTCTTATTTTATAATACAATAATTAAAACAAATAATGTAATAACTTTACAATTATATACAAAAATTGAGGTAAAATTTATATGCAAAATCATGAAAATAACTATATATACGGCAAAAATCCGGTATGTGAGATTTTGTTAAAAAATCCTAAGAGAATTAACAAAATTTATATTCAAAAAGGAATTTTTTACGATAATCGTCTAAAAAAGATTAATGAACTTGCTATTTTAAATAAAATTCAAATACAACAAACTAACTTACAAAAATTTAGTGAATATTTCAATGATAAGCCAAATTTTCAAGGGGTTATTGCAAGTGTCAGCAGCGTTGAATATATTGAATTAGCAGATTTTTTAAATCAGGAAAAACAAGGTTTTAAAAGAATAGTTATATTGGATGAAGTTTCAGATCCTCATAATTTCGGCGCAATTATAAGAACAACTGCCGCAGCAGGTTTTGATGCAATCATGGTTTCAAATCATAGAACAGCGCCAATTACAGCTGTAGTTGAGAAGGTTTCATCGGGAGCTATTAACCATATTCCGATAATTAAAACAACCAGTCTTTCGGCTAGTATCGATATTTTAAAAAAACACGACTTTTGGGTAATTGCAACTCAAATGGAAGCAAAAGACAATTATTATGAAATTGATTATACCGATATGAATTTCGCTCTGGTAATGGGGTCTGAGGGAAAAGGTATATCAAAAACGATTTTAAATAAAGCTGATTTTACGGTTAAAATAAAAACAAATTTTGAATCTTTGAACGTTTCTGCGGCTGCTGCCGTTATAATCTATGAAGCTAAAAGACAGATTGAAATTAAGGAAAAACCTAAATCTCTTTAAGAAAATCGAAAAATAATGTATAATAGCTTTGTCTTTGGAGATTGAAATGAAACAAAAAACTAAAGAAGAAAAAAAAGTTCAGGAAGATTTTTTGTATGATGATTTAGATGAAGAAACTCTTTTAGAAATTGATAACGATATTCAAAATAAAGAAATGGAAGAAGACGAAGAGGATTCTTCGAAAAATCATGAAGATTATAAATCAATTGTTGCTGATGATTCGGTTAAAATGTATCTTCAACAAATAGGCAAAATTCCTCTTTTGAGTTTTGAAGATGAACTTGAAGTTGCACGCCAGATTAAAGAGAACCATTCTCAAAAAGCGAGAGAAATTTTAATTAATGCTAATTTGAGATTGGTTGTTTCTATTGCAAAAAAATATATTGGAAGAGGTCTTTCTTTTCTTGATTTAATACAAGAAGGTAACTTAGGGCTTATGAAGGCAGCAGAAAAGTTTGACTATTCTAAGGGTTACAAGTTTTCAACTTATGCAACTTGGTGGATACAGCAGGCAATAACAAGAGGTATCGCTGATAAATCAAGAATGATAAGGCTTCCTGTTCATATGATTGAAACATTAAGCAGAATTAAAAGGGCAACCATTGAACTATCGACAGAATTAAACAGAGTGCCCACTAAAGAAGAAATTGCAAAAAGAGTTGATATGCCTGTTTCGAAGCTGGTTTCTTTGATGAAAAGTTCGCAAAGTACTATATCAATTGAAACACCTGCAAATCAAAAGGATGATACATCTAAAATTGCTGATTTTATTGTGGATGATACTCATCTTACTCCTGATACAAAGGTAACGCAGGAGAATTTGCTTGAAGATGTTCAAAAAATGTTAAATCAACTTAATCCTAAAGAAAAAGATGTTTTGATTATGCGCTATGGGCTTGATAATAACGGACAAAAAAAGACGCTTGATGAAATAGGAACACGTTACGGTGTTTCAAGAGAGAGAATAAGGCAAATTGAAACGAGAGCAATTGCAAAGTTGAAAAAACTTTGCAGGAATAAAAATCTTTCGGTTAATTTGAAAAATTATATCGGATTAGATTAATTTCTAATCCGATTTCGGTTTTTAGGTAAAGAAAATCCCTTCCAGTTTCTGAAAGGGAGATTTTAGGTTTTTCTTGATATCTTCGGGTTTTATAGTGGTTTACTCTCTTGTATATATAAAGTATATACAATATATAAAATTGCCAAACTATAATTTTTATGTAACATAACTTAATATAACCTCGAATAGTCAGGCATAATGAGCATTATATATTGTTAAGATATGTGAACACAACGTACTAAAAATTAAACTTAACTTAACATGTCTTAATAAAACACTTGAAAAAGTAATTTTATAATGATATATTAAATATATCAATTGTATATCATTTTCCATTAAAAAATTTAAAAGCTACGGTTACAAATTGTGTTTCTCTAGTTTAATTTGTGTTGCAAAAAAGAGGTATCGGTATGTTAAAAAAAGTTGAAAATCAAGCTGAAAATGAAACAGCATTAATTTTAAGAGCAAAAAATGGCGATGTTGATGCAAGAAACGTGTTAATTGAAAAAAATATTCCTTTAATCCAAAAGATTGCTGCTAAAACAATAACTTCCTCTGTTCTTCCAAATTCTGATTTAATTCAGGAAGGAATTTTCGGGCTTGTTGTTGCAATTGAAAAATTTAATCCTTCGCTTGGTTATAAATTTTCTACTTATGCAAGTTGGTGGATAAGACAAGCTATGTTTAAGGCAATATCTGAGCAAAGTTATGCGGTAAACATTCCTGTTTATATTCAAGAAACACTTTCGAGATACAAAAAAACCAAGCAAGAAATGGAACAAACGGCAAATAAGGAAGTATCTAAAAAAGATGTGGCTGAAAAACTAAAAATGACAGAAGAAAAAATAGATACCTTTTTAAATGTATATACTCGTGCTCTATCAATTGAATCCGGTGTTGCATTGAATAATAATAAAGAGCTTACTTTAGCTGAAATTATTGAAGACGAAAAACAAAATGTTGAAAAAGAAGTTATAGATATTGAACTTAAACATGATATTAAAATTGCGCTTGATAACCTGAAAGAAAAAGAAAAAAATGTCATAGTTTTAAGGTTTGGACTTGATAATCAACCTAAAAAAACACTTGAAGAAATCGGCAAAAGCTACGGTGTTACAAAAGAATGCGTAAGACAAATTGAAAAAAGAGCATTGAATAAAATTGCAAACCTAGAATTTACAAAGCTTAGCCTTGCTTCTTATATGTGTTAATTATTTGACAATAATATTTTTTAAAGTTAATATATAACAATATAATTTATATCTGTAATATAAATATATTTGTTATATATTAATAAACCAAAAACATGACTGAGCACAGCTAAAAGGGTGCTCATTTTTTTATTTTTGCTTAACAACTGTGTAGATATAAGGTTTTGAGAAATATTTGTTAGCAATTTCTATTATATCATTTTGAGAAACATTTTTTATCATTTCTTTGTATTCTTCTAATGCGTTTAAATCTCTGCCTAGTGCACTATACCAGCTTAAAAGGTCTGCTTCATCCATGTTGGTTTCAAGAGATAATAAGAATTTTCCTAAAAGCTTATCTTTAGCGTCATTAAGTTCTTTCGTTGTAACCATTTCGGTTTTGATTGTTTCAATTTCTGCTAAAATTCCGTTTTTAGCTTCTTCTATACTGTTTTCGTTTGTTCCTATGTATGCTATAAAGGCTCCATCCAATACATTTGTCATTAAACTTGAACCAACCGTATAGGCAAGACCCTTTTCTTCTCTTAATTTTGTAAACAGCCTTGATGACATTCCTTCTCCAAGGATTGAATTAATGACACTTAAGGTTGCTATATCTTTTCTGTTTAAAACTCCGCAAATTTTATAGCCTAAAGCAAGCCAATTTGCCTGAACTTCGTTTTTATATAAAGTTGTTTCGATATTTTTTGCCGGATGATAGGGAGTGTATTTAACATTTGAAAATGAAAATTTACTTCCTTTCGGGTTTTTCTTAATTATTGAATTTAATTTTTCTTGAATATAATTTTCATCTATATCCCCTACAACACTTATAGACATATTTTCAGGATTGATTACTTTTGAATAAAACTCAACAATATCATCTCTTGAAACGTTATTTATATTTTTTAAGATAAATTCAGAGTTTTGACCGTATATTGAATTTAAAAACGCAAGTTTTCTAAATTCATCAAAAACAAAAGACGAAGGATTGTCTGAAATTCCTTTTAATTCTTGGATTTTTCTTTCTTTTATTTTTTTAATTTCATAATCTGAAAAAATCGGTTTATTTATAACTTCATCCAACGCTTTCATAGCATCATCAAGATGATCTTTTGTTGTTTGTATAACGATTGCAAAAATATCATTAGTGGAGCTTACTCCTAATTTTATTCCGTTTTCATCAAGAAAATTAGCAAATTCTGAATTTGTATAGTTTTGAGTTCCTGTTGTTGCAGCTAAGGCAGCAAGCATAGCGCTTGCAGGTTTTTTCTCAATTGCTTTTGAACCTTTTATTGTAATATCAAGAGCTATAATTGAATTGGTTGTTTTCTTTTTGGTAATTAAAGTTGCTCCGTTTTCAAGGAGAACTTTTTTTTCATTATCTTTTTGTTGTATAAGTTTTGTTTCTTGTTTGGGTTCAACTTTTTTAACATTTGATATTTCTTTAAAATTTGTCGGTCTTACTATAGAAACAGCGTATTTATTTAATGTCAGATATTTTTTTGCAACGTTTATTATGTCGTTTTTGGTTACTTTATCGATGTTTTTTAGATAATTTTCATAATATGTGTCATCATTTGCAAATGTAAAATCATACCCAAGGTCATCCGATATATTTGAAATTGATTCTCTTGAATAGTATGTATCGGTTTTAATTGTGTTTTTTGCTTTTTGAACTTGTGATTTACTGAATTGTCCTTCTTGAATTTTCTTTAATTCAGATAAGATTTCATTTTCTACAGTTTTTTCTTTTTCGGGTTCAAATGTGCTATACACATAGAACATTCCTGAGTCCTTTTGAGAATAGTTTCCTGATGAAACAGATAAAACAAGTTGTTTATTTTCTTTTAAATCTTGATTTAAAATGGAGCTTTTTCCTGCAGAAAGCATTGTTGCAAGCACATCAAGAGCATAGTTATCTTTTGTATCGGAGAATTTTGGGGCAAGAAAAGCAATCATTAAATGGCTTTTATTGATATCCATTGTATCTTCTATGCGCTCAATTTTATCCAAAGGTTTTATTTTAGGGTATTTTACTTTTTTTTGTTTTGCCTTTTTATTTGATGAAAATGCTTTAGCTACTTTATTTAGCGCTTCTTCTTTATTAACATCACCTACGATAACTGTTGTATAAGCGTCAGGTGTATAGAATTTATTATAATAATCAAGAATTTCTTCTCTTGTAACATTTTGAATAATTTCTTTGTTTCCTATGACATTTCTTTTATAAGGGTGGTTTGATTTTTCATATAGGGCTTTATAAATATTATCAAATAGCCTGTTTGAGGGGCTGTCTTTTGTTTTTGAAATTTCTTCAATTACAACCGGACGTTCGCGCTCTAATTCTTTTCTTGGAATCATCGGATTTAATAACATATCAGCATGTAATTCAAGAGCTAAATCAAAATCTTTAGAGGGAATTTGAATATAATAGTGTGTAAAATCTTTGCTTGTTCCGGCATTTACGATTGCGCCTTTGGAATCTAAAATTTTATCCATTGTTCCTGTGGGATATTTTTGTGTGCCTTTGAAGAAAAGATGTTCTAAAAAGTGGCTAATACCTGTTGTTTTTTCATCTTCATTTATTGAGCCGGTATTTATCCAAGTGTCAATTTTAACGATATTATTATCTCTTACTTCTTTGATTATAACTTTTTGACCCGAAGGAAGGATATTAACGCTCATTCCCTCTTCAAGAGCAAAAACTGTTCCGATTGAAAGAGTTATAATAACTAGCGCACCGATTAATTTTTTCATATTAAATCCCCATTTTTACTTTTAGTTCGCAGCACATCTGGCATGATGAAAATATTTTTGAATGTTTTAAATTTTTCCTAAAACAACGATATTTTGGATTGTTGATTATGTCAATTAGTTTTTGTTCCTTTATATTTCCCATTTTATATGATAAACAAGGGTAAATATCCCCCATTGGATTTATTATTGTATTTGAATAAGGATAAAGGCAAGGATAGTATATTTCTTTTATATCTTTTTTCGGGTTATTAAAAAAATTTTTTATTGCTTTTAATTCTATTTCGGGGTTATCGTTATCAAATTTTGGAGCAAAACGGATTTTGGTTTTAGAGAATTTTTTTATTTTTTGAATTTCAAGGTAAATTTTTTCAAATTCTTCTAAATCAAAATATTTTTCAATAGGATATTCGGGTTTGTAAAAAATTTCATCAAAACTATCATATAAAGTTCCGTTTTGTTTTAGGTTATTATTTCTTAAAAACGAAATTGATAAAAATTCAAATTTTGAATTTGCGGCATATTCGTATAATTTCAAGATATCTTCAAGATTATCCTTTAAAACAATCGTTTTGATATCAATCATAAGGGGGGATTTTTTCTTTTTTCGTTTTTCATTTAAATTTTCAAGATTGTTTTTTATTGTATTAAAAATTCCTTCTTTGTTTCTGAATTTGTCATGATTTTTACCCCATCCGTCCAATGAAACGCTCAATAAAAGCATTTTTGATTTTATAATATCATCTGCTATTTTATCTTCTAAAAGGGTTCCGTTTGTTACGACATTTACTTTTCCAAAGGTTTTTTTAGCGCAGGCAAAAAGAATTTCTGAAAAATCCTTTCTAATTAAGGGTTCACCGCCAACAAGCGTGATAAAACCGTAAAAAGGTATTTGCTTTATAACCTTCAGCCATTCATTGGTACTAAGTTCTTCTTTTGCGCGGTTTTTTCCTATATAGCAATAGGGACAATTTAAATTGCAAAGGTGAGTCAATTCAAAAAAATATCTTAAGGGTAAAATTGCTTGTCCTGTTTTAATCATCGGACGAAAGTAGCTGATAAGACCGTATAAATTCCTTAATGTATCGAATAATTCCGATTTATTCATAAAATAAATTTTACTACATTTGATGTTTATAGTAAAATCAGATTTAAAAAGCATGAAATTTTATTTTGCTTTTTATGGTTGGATATTAAAAAGATAGGAATGGCGGCTTTTTTGACGAGTTCATTAAACAAAAAAGAAACTGAAGCTTGGGATAATTTTATAAATATTTTATCCGAAAAACTCCCCGGATTTGTGCGTCCTTGGATAAATTCTCTTGAGCCTGCCTTGCCTTTATTTGAAGAAAGCGAAAACGGAATATTTCTGATTAAAAGCTCGCAAAGCTTTGGTATTCAAGTTCTTCAGCAAAAACATTTAAAAGAAGTTGAAGAAGCTCTTTTTCAAGCAACAAATATAAAAAGAACTCCGAGGTTTGTGCTTGATGAAACGGTTAAAACAAAAAAGAAACATAAATTAACGCCAGAGCAAAAAACTCACGAACAAACCGCAATTAAAATGGAAAATCTTTCTCAAATGCATTCTTTTTGCGGATTGAATTTGAAATATACGTTTGAAAATTTTGTGGAAGGTGAAAATTCTAAATTTGCATATAAAATTGCTCAAATGATAGCTGAAGCTCCGGGGCAAAAATATAATCCTTTGTTTATTTCAGGCTCCGTCGGGCTTGGAAAAACACATTTAATGCAAGCTATTGGGCATAGAATTTTAAGAAATTTTCCCAATTTAAAAATACGTTATACAAAAGCAGAAGAATTTGGAAATAAATTAATTGAATCTTTAAATACCTGTAAAAATACCGGTGATTTAAACGAAAAAATGCGTAAATTCAGAGATATGCACAGAAATGTGGATGTTCTTTTAATTGATGATATTCAGTGGATAGATGGTAAAAAAAGAACAGAAGAAGAAATATTTAACACATTCGACGCCTTGTATCATGCAGGAAAACAGATTGTTTTTGCATCAGATAGACCCCTATCTGCTTTTGAGATGATACCTGATAGGTTAAGAAGCCGTTTTGAATGGGGTATTGAAGCTAATATAAAAGTCCCTGATTTAGAAACCCGCATGGAAATTGTAAAGCGTCATGCCATATTATCAAATTTTCCGATATCGGATGAGGTTGCGCTTTTTTTAGCTAAGGAATTTTCAACAAATATAAGAGAATTGGAAGGTGCATATAATAAAGCGAGCGCAAGAGCTTCAATTGAAGGGGTTGAACTTAATGTTGAAAATACCGTTGAATTTTTGGATTTAAAGAATAAGAAAAAGAAAATTACGGTATCGGATATTTTAAAAACTTGCGCCAGATATTTTTGTGTGGATGAGGATGACATTTTATCGACTGCAAGGGCAAAAGAAGTTGTTAATGCAAGAAAATATGCAATATATTTATCAAGAGAAATGCTTGATTTGAGTTATCCTAATTTAGCAAAAGAATTCAGAAAAAATCACACAACCATTATGTATCAGCATGAAAAATTAAAAAAAGACATTGAAACAAATAAAGCAATGCAAATTATAACGGATGAATTAAAAGAGCTTTTAAATAAATAATTTATTTAATTAATGTTTTTGCAAATTCAACCGTTTCTTCGCTGACTTGTCCGCTTGCAAGCTGCGCTAGAGCTTTTAATCTTTGTTCATCATCTAAAATTTCAACTTTAATGCTTGTATTTTCATTGTGTGTTTTAGATATCCAAATGAAATTGTCTGCTTTAGCGCAAATTATTGCCTGATGACTTATGCATATTATTTGAGTCGTTTTTGAAAGTTCTATAAGAGAATTTGAAACGGCATTTGATGTAGTGCCTGAAATGCCTGTATCTATTTCATCAAATACAACGGTGGATACTTTATCCACGTTTGCAAAAATTGTTTTCATTGCAAGCATAACCCTTGAAATTTCTCCGCCTGAAGCAACTTTAGCTAAAGGCATAAGGTTTTGGTTTTTGTTTGTGGCAATTAAAAATTCCACATCGTCAGTTCCGTTTTCTTTTTTTGATGTTTTTTTAATTGATATTTCAAAGTTTGCTTCATTTAATTGTAAATCTTTTAACTTTTCAACAATGGCTTTAGATAGTTCTTTTGCATTTTTATTTCTGTATTCGTTTAATTTTTCACTAAGCAAAACCAAAGAAGCTAAAAGAGTATTATAATTTTCTTCAACTGCTTCAATATTGTTTTCGCCGTTTGTTAAACTTTCAAGTTTGTTTGAAATATTTTCTCTTTCTTCTTCAAGATTTTCGCCGTATTTTCTTTTTAATTTTTGAATGAGCGAGAGTCTTTCATTTAATTCATCCAATCTTTCAGGGTTAAATTCAAGGTTTGAAGAATAATCTTTTAAATTATTTGCTAAATCTTTAAGGTTTTCCAGTGAATCAAAAAGTATTTCTTCATAACCTGAAAGATTTTTATCTAATGCCGCGCAATTTGAAATTTCATATTTGATTTTTGATAAACCTTCAACTATATTTTGATTATCTCCGTATAGCGCCCAATATGCTCCGTAAGTTTTTTCTTTTAATTCTTGAGCGTTAACTAAAATATCAAGTTCGGATTTAATTTCTTCTTCTTCATTTGTTTTAATTTCAGCGTCATCAAGTTCTTTTAGCTGAAATGATAAAAATTCAATTTCTCTTTGATTGTTTTGCAGATTTTCTTTCAGATAGTTTAATTTTTTTTCAATTTCTTTAAATTCTAAGTATGTTTCTTTGTATGTTTTTAAAATCTCTTTAAATTCCGGATTTTTTTTGCTTGTATAATCATCTAAAAGCACTATGTGGTTTTTAGGGGACATATAAGTATATGTTTGGTGTTGTGAGTGGATATCAACAAGATGTTCCCTTTTTTCTTTTATTTCATCAAGGCTTGATAAAATGCCGTTTAATCTGAATTTTGATTGAGAGCCTATTTCTCTTGATATTGTTATTTCTTCATTATTAACTTCAAAAACAGCTTCAATTACAGCAGGCTTTTCTTTATTTAAAATAACTTCTTTTGATACCTTTAATCCTAAAGCGCAATCAAGAGCTTTAATTATGATACTTTTCCCTGCACCTGTTTCGCCGCACAAGACATTGAAACCTTTTTTAAATTCTAAAAAAGCTTCATCAATAAGTATAAAATTTTTAATTAAAAGTGATTTTAGCATTTTATTTTCTGGGTGCAATGGACCAATGTAGTTTTTCTTTTAAAATATCATAAAATTTATCATTTTGCCTGTTTAAAATTAAAAGTTTTGCATAGTTTTCGTTTTTTTCTATGATAATTTCTCTATCTGTTGTGTAATCTTCTTGTCCGTCAAAGGACACGTTTAATTTTTCTTTTTTTTCGCTTGCTGTGATTTTTATTTTTTCATTTGAAGGGATAATAATAGGGCGAGTATTAAGCGTATGCGGACAAATCGGAATAATTAAAAAGCAATCCACTTCGGGTGAAACAATTGGGCCTCCTGCAGATAGAGAATATGCAGTCGAACCTGTCGGGGTGGAGATAATTAAGCCGTCTGCAACATAAGAACATAATTTTTTATCATTTATATATAAATCTAAAGTGGCTGTTCTTGCGCAATTTTGACCTTTTATTACGATATCGTTTAAGGCAATTTTGTTTTTGGATTTTAGCATAAGACGGTTTTCGATTTTGTAATCGCCTTTTTTTAGTTTTTCAATCACAAAATCAGCTTCAGATGGGTGAGCTTGAGCCAAATATCCTAATCTTCCAACGTTAAAACCGATTATTGGAATATCTTTTTTGCTGTAAAAACGAGAGGCTTTTAAAAATGTGCCGTCCCCGCCTATAACAACGGCTAAATCGATGTCATTTTTCAAGTTATCAATAGAAAAAATTTTGGAATTTTGAATTTTTGCAGAAATTTTTTTTGCCAAGGATTTTGAATCGTCAAATTCAGGGTTAAATATTATTCCGATTTTTTCAAAATTTTTTTCCATAGCTTTATTTTATCAAAAATTAATATAGTTGCAAAAAATATTACTTTATGTTATCAAGAGTTTATGAGAATAAATAGTGTTGTTGGGCTAAATGCAATTTCAGGTCGCAAAATTGCATTTAAAAGAGAGTTAAAAGAAAACGAAAAGCCGGGTTGCGCTAAAGCAATAGATGAGGCAATGAATTATTTAGGAATAGTAAATAGGGCCATGATAATCCATGGACCGAGTTTTCCTGTGTATGACGATGATATTGAACAAAAAACAGGAACACCTGTTGCTGCTGATGAATTTTTGGATTTTATTAAAGTGTTTGGTTTTAACGCTGTTCAATTGGGTCCTATGGGAAAATTGAATGATGGCGATAATTCACCTTATGCCTCTTCGATTTTTGCTAAAAATCCTTTGTTTATTAACTTATCATTATTAACAACGGATGAATATGCTGGTATTTTAAGCGATGATGAACTGTATGCTAATACTTACGAAGTGGATACACCTGAACAAAATTATACAAAATCGGATTTTGCAGATTCTAAAAGTGTTATTAGCGGTGCCATTTCAACTGCTTATAAAAATTTTCAGCAAAAACTTGAAAATAAAGATAAAGATGCAATAAGACTAAATAGAGAGTTTTTGGATTTTCAGAAAAATAATGCATATTGGCTTGATTATTATGCAACTTTGGATGTTTTGTCGAAAAAATATAAAACGGATGATTATTCGGTTTGGAATTTAAAAGACAGAAATTTGATTAAAGGCTTAAAAGCGCATGATGCTGATACAGTAGATTATTTTGAAAAATTAAATAAAGAAAATGCATCAAGTATAAATTCATATAAGTTTACTCAATTTATAGTTGATAAACAGTTAAAACAAGATGAAGAAAATAGGGATGTAGTATATATTGGCGATTTGCTTGTAGGCGCTTCAAAATTTGATGAATTAATTTTTGAGGACGCCTTTTTAAAAGGAGTCAGGATAGGTGCTGAATATGGCGGACCTGATAATTCGCCTCAGTTGTGGGATGTTCCTTTTGTTAATCCGGATAAACTTTTTAATAAAAATGGAACCTTAGGGCCTGCCGGTCAATTTATAAAATTAAAACTTGAAAAAACTTTGCAAGATACTGAAAACATCAGAATTGATCATGCAATGGGGCTTGTAGATCCTTTTGTATATGCTAAAAATTCAGTTGTTTATGTTAATAAAAAAGATAAAGACGGTAAGATTATTAAAATTCCTGTTCGAGATAAATTAAAGGCAAATTATTTATCCAGAACAAAATTTGATAAAAATAAAAATTATCAAAGAATTATTCCGGATATTATAATCCCTGTCTTAAAATCCGGCGGATTAAATCCCGAAGATGTAATTTGGGAAGATTTGGGGGCTGATGTTACCGGTGTATTTAATAAAGTATTTAGAGAGGATAATCATCTTCCGGGAATAAGCTGTCTTGCTTGGGATAGAGGTGAAAATGCTCCAGAGCAAAACTGGGCATATTTAGGTTGCCATGATGATAAATCTATTAGTATGGTTGTTGCAAAAGGTTTAGACAAAGATTCTCATGCTTGGAATCCTGATTATCTTGCAGGATACTTAAATCCCAGTCCAAATCGTGCAAAAGAAAGAGAACAATTTAAAAATGATATTATAAATAGTAAAGCTAGCAGGATAAAAGCGAAATTTGCAGATTTATTCCGCTCAACAAAAAATATTCAAATGTCATTTATGGACTTTTTTGGAATTAATAAACAATATAACGTTCCGGGAACAAAATCTGATGAAAATTGGACATTAAGACTTAGCCCTGATTATCAGAAACATTATTACGATGATTTAGCAAATAATAAAGATGCTGTAAATATGCCTGAAATATTGTCAATTGCTGTTCAAGCAAAAGCTGATATGGATTTTGCAAAAGGTGAAAAAACAGAAAGACAGGCAAAAGCAGAAGCTAAGCCAATTTTAGATAAATTAAATCATTATAGTAAGATTTTAAAAGAAAAGGAATAATATAAGCTTGACGTCTGTTTTTTACTATGTTAGCATGTTCTAGCTTATACTATTAAACTCCAAAGGAGGTGAAAACAATGCCTGAAGTAAGAGTTCGTGAAAATGAAAATATAGAATCTGCACTTAAAAGATTCAAGAAAAAAATTCAAAAAGCGGGTATCTTATCTGAAATTAAACGCAGAGAAAGATACGAAAAACCTTCCGTAAAAAGAAAAAGAAAATCGGAAGCAGCAAGAAAAAGAAAAGTATAGAATTAAAAGCCGACAATTTATGTCGGCTTTTTTAAACTTCATCACCTTTATGTTATAATGAATATGATAATAAAAAGGAGAGTTATATGGCAAAAGATGCAAGTTTTGACATTGTTTCGGAATTTGATAAACAAGAGCTTTTAAATGCTGTTGATCAAGTTAAAAGAGAACTTACAACAAGATTTGATCTTAAAGATTCAAATTCGGATATAACTTTGGATGGCGATAAGGCAATTAATATAACAACCAATGATGAAATGAAATTAAAAAATATTTATGATATTTTGCAATCTAAATTAATTAAAAGAAATTTAAGTTTGAAAATTCTTGATCCGCAAAAAGTAGAAAATGCGCTGGGCGGAAACGTTAAACAAGAAATTAAATTAAAAAAAGGCTTATCAACTGAATTAGCTAAAAAAATCACAGGTTTTATAAAAGATACAAAACTGAAGGTTCAAGCTTCCATTCAAGGTGATTCAGTCAGGGTAACAGGTAAAAGCAGAGATGATCTTCAAGATGTCATAAAAGCAATCAGACAAAAAGAAGATGAAATTGATGCACCATTGCAATTCACAAACTACAGGTAAATAAAATGAATAACAAAGAAAAAGCTTGCGTTTTGGTTGAAAACGCACAAAATTCGCTTGAAAAAATTTTTAGAGAAATTGATGAAATAGCTGAATATAATCAAAAAAAAGTTCTTGATGCTTTTTGTAAAAATAAAATAGGAGAAGAACATTTCTATACTGTAACAGGTTACGGGCATGATGATATAGGTAGGGAAGCTCTGGATAAAACCTATGCGGATGTTTTTAATTGTGAAGCGGCTATTGTTCGTCCTCATTTTGTTTCGGGCTCTCATACCATAGCATGCGCTCTATTTGGTGTTTTAAGGTATAACGATAGGTTGGTTTCAATTGCAGGAGAACCGTATGATACTATGCAGCAGATAATTGGTTCTCGCCCTGATACGGATGATTTTGAAACGAGTTTAATGGGTCATGGGGTTAAATACAGTGAAGTTCCTTTAAAAAATGGACTAGATGTTGATTATGAAAATATTGAAAAATATTTGCTTCCCGATACTAAAATGGTTTTAATACAGCGCTCGAGAGGATATTCTTTAAGAAAACCTCTTACAATAGCTGATATTAAAAGGATAATTGATATTGTTAAAACAAAAAATCCTGAAATTTGTTGTTTTGTGGATAATTGCTATGGTGAATTTACCGAAAAATTAGAACCAACCGATGTCGGCGCAGATTTAATTGCAGGAAGCCTAATTAAAAACCCCGGCGGCGGGATAGTTGAAGCAGGCGGTTATATTGCAGGAAAGAAAAAACATGTAGATATGGCAGCAAGAAGGCTTACAGCCCCTGGTATAGGTGCTGAAGGCGGTGCTATGCACAATCAAACAAGAGTTATTTTGCAGGGCTTCTTTATGGCGCCAAGCATTACTTCTTATGCTCTAAAAGGTTCTATTTTAGCTGCAAAAGTCTTTGAGGATATGGGTTTTAGTACTTTTCCATCGTCTGAAACCAGAAGAACTGATTTAATCCAAACAATTAAATTTAATAATGAAAAAGAACAGCAAGCATTTTGCACAATGATTCAAAAAAATTCTCCTGTTGAAAGCTATTTAACCCCAATTCCTGATACTGTTCCGGGGTATGATTGCAATTTGCTTATGGCAGGCGGCAGTTTTATTGAAGGTTCAACAATAGAGCTATCTGCAGATGGACCTGTAAGAGAGCCTTGGGCTATATATCTTCAGGGCGGATTGAGCTATTTTCACGTTAAAATCGCCCTTAAGGGAGTAGTCGAAGCATTGTTAAATCAAGAAAGAATATATTAGCTTTTACTTATCAAAAAACCAACATAAGTTGCAATTAGACCTATCGTAAGGCTTGAAATCATATAAACAGCAAAATGTATGTATTTTCCTTCCTTTAAAAAATACATACCTTCAAGGCTAAAGGTTGAAAAAGTTGTCAGACCGCCAAGAAGCCCCGTAGTTAAAAGCAGTGTTACATATTAAGGGAGCTGAATTTTATTTATTATTAATCCTGATATAAGTCCTATTAAAAAACATCCTGTTATGTTAACTAAAAACGTTGCAGGATAGCCGATTTTAAAATTATCTATGCAAAATTTTGTGATTAAAAATCTTAAAGCGGCTCCAATTCCCCCGCCTATAAAAACAGATAAAATATTAATCATCATTCATACCTTAAAGCATCAATCGGGTTTAATAGGGAAGCTTTATAAGCCGGATAATACCCAAAACCAATTCCAACAAGTCCTGAAAAACCAAATGAAAGTAGTATGGGTGCTAAAGTTATTTCAATGCTTGTTCCAAAGACTCCGCCGATAATAAGCGCAATAACAATTCCGACAATAACTCCGATTAGCCCGCCTAATAAAGATAAAATTAAAGCTTCTATCAAAAATTGCACCTGAATATCAACCGCTCTTGCTCCGATTGCCATACGAATGCCGATTTCTTTAGTTCTTTCGGTTACGGAAACAAGCATGATATTCATAATTCCTATACCGCCTACAACAAGGGATACAGAAGCAATTGAAGCAAGTAAAATTGCAAAAGTTCTTACTGTTGATTTCATTTTTTCTTGGAATTCTGCGCTGTTTCTTATTTCAAAGTCATTTTCCTGTAGTTTCCCTAGATTATGTCTGCGTCTTAGGATTTCTTCAATATCTTTTTGAGCTAAATTAGTATCTTCTAAAGTTGCAGCTTTTACTATTATTTGATTAACCGAACCCGGAAAATCTGTTCCAAAAACTTTTCTTTGAGCTGTTGTAATCGGGATAAAAATAATATCATCCTGATCCATCGGTCCCATTTGTCCTTTTGATTTTAGCGTTCCTATTACTTTAAAAGGGACGTTGCCTATTCTTATTGTTTTATTTATTGAATTTACATCTCCAAAAAGTTCTGTTTCAACGGTTGAACCAATTATTGCAACTTTTGCTGCGTTTTTATCGTCATCTTTTGTGAAGGTTCTGCCTCTATTTACTTCGTAGTTTTTTACGTATAAATATGGTGTTGTAACCCCGTAGACAGTGGTTGACCAGTTTTGATTGCCATACATTACCTGTTTTGTTGAATTCATAACCGGAGCAACGGCTTCTACTCCTCTTGCTGTTTTTTGTATTGCGGTTGCATCTTTTATGCTTAAGGTTGGTTTTGTTCCCATTCCCATTGAAACACCGCCTGTTTTTGCTGTTGCAGAGCGGATTGTTAATAGGTTAGAACCCATAGATTCCATATTTTCCTGTACTTGTTTATTTGCGCCGGAACCTATTGCAAGCATAATGATAACTGCTGCAACACCGATGATTATCCCTAAAGAAGTTAATGCAGAGCGCATTTTATTGACTTTAAGAGAATTTATTGCAATTTTCATAGTGGATTTAAAGTCTATCATGTTTGTCTTGTCCTTTGTTTAAGCCATTCTTCTTTGGGAAGATCGGAGACAATTTTGCCGTCTTTAAATTTTATAATTCTTTTTGTGTATTCTGCAATATCAGGTTCATGAGTTACCAACACAACAGTTTTGCCCAGATTTTCGTTTAAATTTACGAAAAATTCCATAACATCAATACTTGTCTTGGTATCCAAGTTTCCTGTAGGTTCATCTGCAAGTATTAGAGGAGCATCGTTAACGATTGCTCTTGCAATTGCGACTCTTTGCTGCTGCCCGCCCGACATTTGAGAGGGCATATTATTTTCTTTTTTATCTAAGCCGACAATTTTCAAGGCTTCTCTTGCTCTTTTATATCTTTCTTCTTCGGGAATTCCTTTATATATCATAGGCATACAAACATTATCAATGGCAGATGTTCTTGAAATGAGGTTAAAACCTTGGAAAACAAAACCGATTTTGTTGTTTCTTATGTCTGATAATTGGTTTGCATTAAGCGAAAATACATCAACTCCTTCAAGATAATACTCTCCCGAGGTTGGTTTATCAAGAGTTCCAAGCATATTCATACAGGTTGATTTTCCGGAGCCTGATGTTCCCATAATTGCTACAAATTCACCTTTTTCAATTGTAAAAGAAACATCATTAAGTGCATGGAAAGTTTCTTCTCCCATTTGATATGTTTTTATTGCATTTTTTACTTTAATTAGTTCCATATTTTTCAATCTATATTCTTGGCGGACGCATATTGCCCGTTTGTTTTTTATTTTTCCCGCCTATTGATGAGATAACAACTTTATCCCCTTCTTTTATTTCGTTTGATATAATTTGTGTTTTATTTTCATCTGATACACCAAGTTCAACATTATAGCGTTTTAAGCCGCTTTTTGTTTGAATCCAAATGCCTTGTTGTTCATATTTTTGAGTGTTATCTTCGGGAGTGAATTTTAAGGCTTTGTTTTCTACGCAAAGAACATCTTTAACTTCATCGGTTATAATAGATACATTAGCTGTCATTCCGGGGATAACGAGTCCTTCGGTGTTATCAACCGATACAATAACTGTGTATGTTACAACGTTATTTGTCGTAGTTGAAGCAAGACGGACCTGAGTAACTTCGCCTTCAAAAATCCTATCTTGATAACCGTCAAGAGTGTATTTTGCTTTTTGTCCTACTTCGATTTTTCCTATGTCTGCTTCTGATACGCTTGTTTCAATTTGCATTTTTGTTAAATCTTTTGCTACTTCAAATAATGTCGGAGTATTAAAGCTTGCAGCAACTGTCTGACCAACATCAACAGCTCTTGAAATTACCGTACCGTCAACCGGAGAGGTGATTTTTGAATATCTAAGATTTGTCATATTGTTATCCAAGCTTGCTTGAGCGGCGCTAACTTCGGCTTTTGCAGCGTCAACTTCGGCTTTTGCTTGCAGATAATTTGAAAGTGCTAATTCAACATCATCTTTTGATACATAATTTTTTTCATAAAGGTGTTTATATCTTTGATAATTGTTTTTCTTGTATGTTAAAGTAGAACTTGCTTTTGCATAGGCAGCTTTTGCGTTTCTTAATTTTGCGCTTGATTGATCAACATTTGCTTGAAATAAACTCGGGTCAAGCTCTGCTAATAAATCGCCTTGTTTAACTATCGAATTGTAGTCAACATAAATTTTAGCAACCGTTCCTGATACTTGTGTACCGACTGCGATTGTGTTTATTGGTTTAATTGTTCCCGACGCTTCTACGTATTCAATAATTGAATCTTTTTTGATTGGTTTTGTTATATATTTAACAGTTGTTTTCTTCAAAATTAAAATGAGAGAAATTATGACTATTAAACAAACGACGCCGATTATTATATATCTTTTTTTCATCTTACCCCCATTGATTTAAGTAAGGTTTCTCTTGCTACATTATAATTAAACACTGCTTCAACAAAATTCAACTGCGAATTGTTGTAATTCGTAAGAGCATCTTGTAATTCCACATAGTTATTTAAACCCACGCTGTATCTTCCGTCTGCAAGTTCAAAGTTTTCAAGCGTTGCCTTAACTTTTGAATTCATAAGCGGAATTTTGCGCTCTAATTGTCGCATATTAACGTAATTTGTTTGAACTTCCCAGAAAATATCCGCCTTTGATATGTTTACGTTATGCAAAGCTATATCTAAGTACGATTCACCTTCTTTAACCTGATAGTGTATTCCGTAAGGATTAATTGAACCTAAGCCTACACTTGCACCAAGCTGCAAAGGGCTTGAATATGTCGATTCGCTTTTGGTATAACCCCAAGTTAAATCGCCTGTAATTTCAGGCATATATTGTCTTTTAATTGCTTTTAAGGATTCATTTTGAACTAAAACAAGCATTTCATTAGATTTTAAATCAGGTCTAAGGTTAAGAGCTTCTTCAACTGCTTCTTTTCTTGTTAGAGTAAGGGGCTTGAATTCAAAATTTTGAATTATATCGCGATGTTCAATTCCTGATGACAACATAATAAGTCCGTCAGGAGTTTTTTTGATTGCCTCTTGGGGCGGTTTTATTGTTGTAAAACTTTCAACTTTTTTTCTGTAATCTGCTTTTAGGAAACTGAAATTTTCAGTGTTTTTAACAATAAAATCAGTGTCTTCTTCATAGTACATTGAATTTTTAAGAGCAATTAAAGCTGTTTCCAGATTATTTTGCCCTTCTACAAGTTGTATTTTAGAATCCGTAAGATTTACCTGAGCGTTTACAACGTCGATTTTAGATTTTAAACCCTCATCAAACATAGCTTTAGTTCGTTCGTAATTTAGGGTGTTAATTCTTACGTTTTGTTCGTATATATCAAGGTTTGCAAGAGCAGACAAGACTTTATAATAGTTAATTTTAACTTCGTAAATTACTCCTAAAACGTCAAAATCATAGTCATATTGAGCAGATTGAGTATCATATTTTGCCATGTTGATTTTTGCGGTTGTTCTTCCGAAATCCCATATCATTTCAGAAATCCCGACATTAAAACCAAGGGAGTTATCTTGAGAATTTACTATTCTTGTTCCGTTATTGTTATTGTGGTTGTAGTTGACTCTGCCTGTGAGCTTTGGTGCATAGTTTGCTCTTTGTTGTCCTATGCCTGATTTTGCAGCGTTAATTCTTTCTTGTGATACACGAAGATTTGGATTATGGGTCATTGCATATTCAACACAATCTTCAATTGTCATAACCGAAAGTTGACTTAATGGTGGTCTTTTTCCTGTTCTCACTTCGGGGAGCTTGATTTCTTCAACTCTGAATTGTTGTTTTTTAGCTTTTTTTTGTTTTTTATTCTGTGGATTTTCTTGATTTTCAACTTTTGTTTTATTTTTTTTAAAGAAACTAAAAAACGATTTTTTTGTAGCTGTATTATTTTCTTCAATGGCAAGTGTGCTTTGAGCCAGTATTAAAAAAGAAAGTATTATAACCGGTGCTATTTTTTTCATTTAAACTTCCCCTAGTAATAAAATTATAATTTAAAAAAGCTAAATTTCATATCATTTTATTGTTGTATGATTTTTGTGTGCTTGATATTTGTTTTTGTGCGTTGTAGAATTGAGTTAAACTGAATATTTGCGCTTGTAGCTCAGCTGAATGCGAAGCCGGTGCGATAATCGATAAGGCGATGAGCCTTAGCGATGGAGCAGTCGATGAGCGATGCACACAATCCGTTAGCGAAGTAATGAGCTTTACGGATTGGAAACACCCTTGGGGTGCGTGGTATAATTGAACAAACGAACGACAGCGTTAGCGATAGTGAGATTTGTGAAATGCCTACGGAGCTATAAGTATAAAAAACTGAATATTTGCGCTTGTAGCTCAGCTGGATAGAGTGTTTGGCTACGAACCAAAAGGTCGGGGGTTCGAATCCCTCCAAGCGCGTATTAAAAAAAGAAGCTGAATAATGCTTCTTTTTTTAATACAATGTTTATTAGGATGTAATTGTTTTACTTCTGCCTTTTTTAAAAACTTACTTATGGGGTTGACTTTTTGATAGAGTATATTTATAAAATTTAAAAAATTTACTTTAACAACAAATAAGCTTTTGTTTCAAAGTAATTAGCTAGTATTTCAATTTTATCTAAAGTAATATTTATTTTACATTTTTCAAGTTTTGAAACATAAGAATTATCAACTCCTAAAATTAAAGACAATTCTTCTCTGCTTAACTTTTTCTGTGTTCGCAGATTTTTAACATTATTTGCTAATATTTGTCTAATATCTTGACTCATAATATTAATCTTTAAAATCAAACAAATTCTTAACTTCAAGTTCTAAATTATCAGCTATAATTTTTAACTTAGTAACTGTAACATCGGTCTTTGCAAGTTCAAGCAAACTAATCATCGATCCTGATACACCATTTATGCCAAGGTCATCTTGTGTTAATTTTCTTTCTTCTTTTAGATGCTTTAATCTTTTTGCTAATTTTTCTAAAAAGGACTTGCTCATTTTTGTTTAGCGACTAACTAAAAATTTAAAAATTCAGCTAATGTTAAATTAAAAGCTTTTGCTATTTTGTTTAATTTAGAAAAGGTTACATCATTTTGAGCGGTTTCAATATTTCCTAAAGTAGAACGTGCAATTTGGGCTAAATCCGCTAAATCATCTTGAGTATATTTATGTAATTTCCTCAACTCTTTTATACGGTTTGCTAGTTTTTGTAATAAAACCTTGTCCATAATAAAATTGTCCGCTATAATGACAATATAAACAAACTGTGAGGCGGACAAAATAAATATGTACACAAAAAAATACTTATAGATTTAGACGGCGTATTGAATGAATACGGGAAAGAAAACGTGGTTTTTAAAGATATAACCTAAATAAAATTGAAAAGTTTAAAATTTATTGGAAATAAAAAAACTAAATATCAAACTTAAATAGCTTATTTGTTCCCTGTTCGGTTGCATAAATTCTGTTATGTTCCAAATCATAGTAAATACAATAAGGTTTTTCAACATCTGCAAATATTTCAGCAAGCCCGTTAGGAGAAATTTTAATTAAATTATTTGCAAGGTAATTTGCAACGTAGATATTGTCATTTTTATCAACAGCAACGCCGATCGGACCTTTTATTACAGCTGATTTAGAAAAAACAACTTTCTTTCCGTAGATTGAAATTTTATAAATAACATTTTCAGCAAAACTTGCAACATAAATATTACCCCTTGAATCAACAGCAACGCCTGAAGGAGCAGGTATTTCAGATAGCTCTACGCCTTTTATTTTACCCATAGAATCAACTGTTAATTTATGTTCTTTAATTTTTGCTTCAAGGTTAAGTTCAGCTTGTCTTTTTTCAATTTTAGAAATCAAAAGTTTTGCAGATTCATACTGCGGTGCGCTTTGAGGAATTTTAGATAAATACTCATGAGCGCTTAAAAGGTATCCTCTTTTGTGTTGAATTTTACCTATGTTATACAAACTTTCATAATCGTTTGGTCTTAATTTAAGTAATTTTTCTAAAACTAAATAAGCTTCTTCATCTTTATTTAAAGACATTAAAATTTGAGCTAAATTGTAATGTGCCTCATAAAAATCAGGCTTCAATTGAATTGCCTGATTAAACAATTCAACAGAACGTTCTACTTCATCTTGTTTATATAAATCAATAGCTTCGTTATATAAATCGGCAGCTTCATCTAATTCATTAGAAAATACAATATTTGAACCTAATGATATGAAAATTAAAAATGAAATTAGAAGTTTATTTTTCATGCTATTATTATAACAAAAGGCAAATAAACTACAACAAAAACTTAAAAAAGGAATTTATAATTGATAATTTTTGCAATAGAATCAAGCTGCGATGAAACAGCAGCAGCAATCGTAAAAGACGGACGTGAAGTATTATCCAACGTTGTTTCAAGTCAAATTAAAACCCATGAAAAATTTGGCGGGGTAATTCCTGAAGTTGCAGCTCGTGAGCATTTAAATTCAATAAATTTAGTTATTAAAGAAACCTACGAAAAAGCAAATATAACACCTGATAAAATTGATGCTTTTGCTTCAACTGTTGGGCCGGGGCTTGTGGGATGTTTACTTGTTGGTTTGAATGCTGCTAAAACACTATCTTTAGTTCACAATAAACCCTATATCGGCGTTAATCATCTAAATGCTCACGTTTGTGCTAATTTTATAAATTCAGATTTAAAACCTCCTTTTATTTGTCTTTTGGTTTCAGGAGGACACAGCCAAATAATCTATGTAAAAGATTATGATAAACAAGAAATTTTAGCTCAAACAATAGATGATGCCGTGGGAGAAGTATATGATAAAGTAGCAAGATTATGTTCAATTCCATACCCTGGCGGAATTTTATTGGATAAAATGGCGCATGAAGGTAATAGAAACGCTTTTAATTTCCCCGAAGCAAAAGTTAAAGAGGATGAATTTTCATTTTCCGGTTTAAAAACTGCTGTTTTAAGGGAAGTGAAAAAATTTAATCCTGAAAATCTTCCAAAAGAAGATATAGCAGCAAGTTTCCAATATAGAATAGCAGATACATTAATTAAAAAAACAAAACATTTTGCAGACAAATTAAACTGCAAAACAATTACTTTAGCAGGCGGAGTTGCTGCTAATTCAGAACTAAGATTTCGTTTAGAAGAACTTAAAAAACAAGGTTATAAAACAAACGCTCCCGAGCTTAAATATTGTACGGATAATGCTGCTATGGTTGCAAGTGCAGCGTATTTCAATCCGATTAAAACAGAAGATTCTCTTTTGCTTGAGGTTTTTTCAAGAGGTTAATTGTTAACTTTTGTAAAATTATAAAAATACCTGTCAATTTTCATCCGAAAAAATACTTTTTTAATATGTATAGATTTAGTATAGGCATTTTTATATGGCAATAGATAAAATTAATCCGTTTATACAACAAACTGCATATCCTTCTTATAATAATTCGCAAATAAAAGGATATCATCAAGCATATACCCAAGGAGCACCTACTACGCTTCCTACTGTTGAACAAGGTTATAAACAACCGACAACAGAAGAAATGGAAACTGCTCTTGCATATCTAAACGGAAACTACAATGTTCAAAGCAATCCTTTTATAGAAAGAACCAAAAAAACAACTCAAAAAGCAGGTTTTGAAGGATTTAGAGTTCCCGAAAACAACGGAACAGGCGAACTTAGACCTTTGGATGACGATGATACAAGAAGAACACTTTATTACGCATAAAAAATTAAATAATAGAAAGAATAAGGAAAGAAAAAACGAGTTAATTAATTTTAACTCGTTTTTTTCCTGCGTTTATAATGTTTAACTATATTATTAACTAAAGGTTTTAAAAGATGATTCAACATTATCATCAATTACTTTTGAAATACTGTCAATTTCTGTTTGAATAGCGCTTCTTTCTGTTTCAAGTTGATTTAGTTGAAGTTCTAATTTTTTATCTATATTTTGAATTTTATCCGATGTAGCCTTGAATTCAGCTTCTGCTTGGGCATCATCCGTTGTATCATAAACTTCGCCTATTGCACCGCCGCCTATTGAATCCCAAGATTCAGTTTTGAATTCATACATATTTGTTTCTGTATTTAATTCACGTTTTGCAAAGAAATAAATTCCGTTTTCAATTGCACTTTGAAAATTATCAACATCATCCAAATTATCAACTATCATAAAATCATCTGCGCTGAATTCTCTATGAACAAGATTTTGAATACTGTTTCCTTGTTCATCTTCACGAACAACTATCTCTGGAGTTTCGCCGTTTTCATCAACAGAATTTTCAGTTGAAGAAGCAGTATAGGGGGTATAAGTTGTATATTGCTCAATCATTTTATCTCGTTCTTCTTCGCTTGCAACAATGATTTTATTTCCTGTTGAAGATACAAGAAAAAATTTATCCTGAGCAGTTGTAAGTCCTTCCATTTGTTGGTTCATATAATTTTTATAATTTTGATAAGTAACATCAACCTGTGTTATTCCATCTCCATTGTTAAAATTATAAACCATCTTACGATTGGAAGTTTTGTCCTGATATTCGCTTGATGCTGCCGCTAATTTGTCAGACCATTGAAGACGCTGAAAATTAATCTGTTGAGCTTGATATTCAACATTACTTCTTCTTGCCGTCAATTGCAAAAATCTGGCTTGACTTGCTGAAAGCCCCATATTATTCTCCTTAACTTCATTGTCTAACAATATAAATATCGGCAAAATTGCTATAAAACTTTAAAAATAGGACTTAAAAATTCTGAATTTTGTTACAAATTTTAATAATTTAATTGTACTTTTATTTACTGCCCTACTAACCGATGAAGATATTGAACTTTCAAAATATTCTTTGAATATGAAAAAAATTATAACAATTATGACATTATTATTACTTCTTGATTCATTTGCATTTGCTTATAAAAAAGTTTATTTGCAGCAGCCGTCTTCTTATGGAATTACACCGAGAAGAACAATTTATAGACCAACCTATAATCCTTACGGAGCATACTATAATCCATATCAATACCGAAGATTAAATTCAAACAATATACAAAGACTGCAAAGACTTCATAGATTAAGACAAATGGATAGATTAAGAAGAAGCCGTCTTAATAATTACCTTAGTTGGTTTAATAGAGGTAACAACGGCGGAACACTCACAGGCTATTCGGTTCCCGTTAATCAGGATGTTTATCGACAAATGGGCATAAGTCCTTATAATTCAAATATAAAACAAAATCCAAAATCCATAAATTGTAATCAAGACCTTTTTTCAAACCCTATGGGTAATGAAATGTATTATCGAAACGGCGAATATTATAAAGACATAGGCGGAGCAACAGGAAAAACAGGCGTTACCATAATTTATGATTAAAAGTTTTAATTTTTGAAAATAATTGTATAATAAATTTATGCAAAAAATTGAAACAATAGGGCTCGTTGCGCCATCAGGAAACATCAAAAACTCCGATGAAATTAATGAAAAAATTTCTGTTCTTGAAAAATCATTTAAAATTAAAAAATTCTATAACCAAAATTCATCATACGGATATTTATCAGACACCGATGAAAATCGTGCAAAATATTTTGAAGAAGCCTTTTTAGATGATGAAGTTGATTTAATTATTTCAATAAGAGGCGGCTATGGTGCACTTAGAATAGTTGATAAAATTAATTATGATTTAATTAAAAATAAAATTTATTTAGGCAGTTCAGATGCAACTATTCTTCTTATGGCGCTTTATAAAAAAACCAATGTAAAATGTTTTCATTCTTTAATGATTTCAAACGGTTTTGTTGAAAATTTAGCAAAAAATATCGAAATAATTGAAAATAATTCTTTTAATCTAAATTTAAAACCTATAAAAAAAGGAAACTGCAAAGGAATTATCTGGGGCGGAAATTTATCCAGTCTTGTTTCAACTTTTTCTAATGAAGATTATCTTCCAAATGAAGATATAATATTATTTTTAGAAGATTTAAACGAACCTTTGTATAAAATTGATAAAATGCTTTATGAAATTTATCGTTTTAAAAAATTAAGAGAAAAAATAAAAGGAATAATTTTTGGCGATTTTTATTTTGAAGAAAGTGAAATTATGCCTCTTTTAAAAGAATATTCTTCAATTTTTAATGTAGCAACTTTTTTAAGTAAAGACATTTCGCACAAAAAAAATAATGTAACAATTCCTTTCGGAAAAGAAATTCAAATCTAACTTTTTATTTGTTTTGAAATTTTGTTTTTGTTATGATTTAGCTATGCGCAGTATTATTCATTTTGATGAGCTGAGTTCTACAAACGAATATGCTCGTCAGCATTTAGAGGAATTAGACAATTTTTGTGTGGTAGCTTGCGACCTTCAAACAAAAGGGCAAGGACAATTTGAGCGCACTTGGTATTCATCAAATCAAAACGGCGGAAATATCTACGCTTCTTTGATTTTAAAACCGGAAAATATAACTCATTTAAATGAACTTACAAGATATACCGCTCTAATTGGCGCTAAAACACTTGAAAATTACGGTTTAAAACCTGCTTTTAAATACCCTAACGATATAATGATTAACAACAAAAAAATAGCCGGAATATTGGCTAAATCAGAATTTTTCGGTCAAATATTCAAAGGTGTTGTGGTTGGTTTTGGAATAAACTTAAATCTTGAAAAGAAAGAATTGATTAAAATCGACCAGCCTGCAACTTCAATTTTTGAAGAAACAGGAAAAACAGTTGATAAAAAGGAATTTTTAAATTTATTTTTAGATAATTTTGAAAATGAATACGAAGATTTTTTAAATAATGGAATAAAAGGAGAAATACTATGTTAAACCCTGAATTATGGACAGAAGGCGGCATAACAATGCTTGTCGGAATGGGAATTGTATTTTCATTTCTTATAGTATTGGTTTTTGCAATGATGATTATGGCAAAATGCGTTTGCTTTATCAACAAACTTTGCCCGATTGCAGTTGAAGAAAACAAAGTTAAATCAAAAAATTCTTCGGATGAATCGGAAATTGCCCTTGCAATAGCTATTGCAGGAGCTCAAGCATAATAAATTTTAAAAGAAAAGAGGATAAAAAATGACAAAAAAACAAATTAAAGTTATGGATACATCATTCCGTGACGGTTTTCAATCAGTTTACGGCGCAAGA
>CALUWL010000015.1 GCA_944324445.1 Candidatus Gastranaerophilales bacterium
AAAAAAATCTCTCAAAGAGGGAATAAATTCTCTTGGATATATATAAAAGAATTTGAACTCACCAAAGAAGAAATAATGAACGGAATAAATGATGAGAATTTCACCTTAACTCATCAACTTATAGATAAAATTCAAAAATATATTGAAAAAACCTATAAAACAGGTGAAAAAATTCTTCCCAACATGGCGTTTTCAAGAATGTTTGATGTAAGCATAAAAACAGTTAATGATGCTATGAAAATTTTAAATGCAAGAAAAGTTATACTTTCACGCAGAGGAAGATACGGAACAATATATCTTGGAAACAATAAAAATTCAAAAACAGATTTCACAAGCTCCGAAAGGAAAAAACCTGCAATTGCACAAAATTATGTTTATTCTTGGCAAAAAGCACTAAGTCATCTTAAAAAATATATTATAGAAAACTATAAAACCGGAGATAAAATTGCGCCCATAAGAGAACTTGCCGCAATTTTGGATGTAAGTCCAAACACAATAAGACGAGCATTGAAAGATATGTTTGAAAACAACTACTTAATTTCAAAAAGAGGTAAAACAGGAGGCATATATATAACAGATATGCCCCAGGAAGAAACAGAAGCATACAGGTGGCTTGCAATTAATCCTGACGTTATTAATTTTAAAAATTAATTTTAGACAATTTATAAAAAATCCTTAAATATAAACTATTAAAATTCATATAAAAGTATGAATTTTTTAAAAATAGTTTAATTAAAATTCCTCTGCTCCGTATTATATTTCAGGGGAAAAGGGTAGTTTATGTTTAGTCCTAGAATACAAAATTACATAAATTCATCAGGTCAAATGCAGGCTTTCAGCCGTGTAAATGAGCTTAATAATTATATTAATTCAATTTATCCGAAAGAAAATATTGAGCAAACAAAAAACCTGAGCGCTTTTCAAGAAATTTTAGCTGAATCTAAACAAGAAAACAAAACCCCAAGCGTTTTTGAAGTTGACCTGCCGCCAAATGTTAAAAAAATAGAGCCGCTACCTTTTGGTTCACTTTCAAAAAAAGTTGAAAAAACTCCCTCATCAAGCAAAGAAGCGATTTTTAGCTACATAAAAGACGCAAGCGAAAAATACGGAGTCGAAGAAAAATTAATTAAAGCTCTAATCAAACAAGAATCAGGTTTCAACCCAAATGCCGTTTCAAAAGCAGGCGCCAAAGGTTTAATGCAATTAATGCCTGCAACAGCTCTTTCTTTAGGTGTAAAAGATGCTTTTAACCCAAAAGAAAATATAGAAGGCGGAGTAAAATACCTAAAACAAATGCTGGATAAATATAACGGAAATAAAATTCTGGCTCTTGCAGCTTATAACGCAGGCCCAGGGGCAGTAGATAAATATGAAGGCATTCCCCCCTATAAAGAAACTCAAAACTACGTAAAAGCGATATTGGCTCAATATCTATAAAAAAAGGAATAAAAAATGGACAAATTAAATCAAGTTAATTTCTTTAAAATGAATTCAATTGAACCTATGCAATTAAGCGGAAACATTTCAATTAATTCAGATGACACCAATGTTAAAAATTTTAAAGACGTTATATCCGATATGATTGTTCAGATGAATGAAGTAACAAATAAACCCGAAAAATTAACAATTGATGCTATGCAGGGAAAAGCAGATGTCCATGATGTTATGGCAGCAATTGCTCAATCAGAATTAACTGTTCAAGCTGCTACAACTATTACAGGTAAAATACTTCAAACGTATGAGAAAATTATGCAAATTCAGATTTAACTTAACTTTCAAAGATTATAATAGTATAATTTAATTAAAGAATATTCTAAAAATTTATGGAAAAATTTGACCTAAAACAAATAACTGAAAATAAACCGCTATTCTACACAATTATTATTTGTGGCGCTGCCGTTGCAATAATGTTTGTTATGATGGTTATTGCTCTTACAGTTAATTCAGGAGGGGCTGTTTCGCAAGACGGAAAAATAAAAGCAGCCGAACAAGTAATTAAAAATGACCCTGTTACATTATTTACAACAGATAACACAGGTAAAGCCCTTGAAGTACAAGCGCTTTTAGCTCGTGAACAAATCACTGCAACAAAAGTTGAAAACGGTTCAAAAGTAAGTATTGTATTAAAAGAATACACTAAAGACCAAAGAGATAGAGCCCTTTTAGCCATAGTTAAAAGCGGTCTTATGGATGAACATACAGGGCTTGAAATTTTTGATAAAGGCGATTTTACATCAACAAAAGACGACAAAAAAATCCGCCTTGTAAGAGCTATAAACGGCGAACTTGCAAGGTTGATAAGAAAAATTCCGCCTATTGAAAATGCGCAAGTATTTATCTCAATTCCTGAGCAGACTTTCTTCTCACAAGATCAAAAACCAATAACTGCAACGGTTCAAATTACTATGCCTTCAGGCGAAAGATTGGATAATATGAAAGTTAAGGCTATATCCAATCTGCTTTTAGGCGCAGTTCACGGACTTCAAGCCGACAACATTTCAATAACCGATACAAACGGAACAGTCTATAATTCAATAATCGGTGCTTCTGATGATGCAATTGCAAAAATCGAAGAAAACGATAAATATATGCAATCAAAAGTTAACGCACAATTAGACAGATTATTAGGAAAAGGAAACTATATAGCTACTGTTTCGACATTTTTAAAACAAGCACCTATTGAAAAAACAAGTATTTTATATGACCCCAATCAAAAAACATCTGTAGCTGAACAACGCTTCAGAGAAAACTTGGGCGATAATCAAAGCGATTCATCTTCAACAGGAATGAATCCCGTTAGCGTATATGTTCCGGATGGCGTTAAAACAGGAATTCAATCGGGTGCTTCTTCTCAAGACAGACAATATTCAAGAACAGCAACAGAAACTCAATACGGAGTTTCAAAAACTCAAATAAACGAATACATGCAAGCAGGCACAATAGAAGAAATAACTGTTGCTGTTTCAATTGAAGAAAGCGCAATTCCAACTAATATGAGCTTATATGAACTAAAAAGCTTAATTGCAAGTGCTGCAAGTCCAAAGGTTAATCCTGAAGATGTTTCAATTGCTTTTGTGGAATCAAACAGCCTTGTTATGGCACCGGATAAAGAAAATGAACTTCCAAAACCCGCTGAATCAGGCAATCCTTGGTGGCTGGTTGGTTCTTTGCTTCTTGCAGGATTAGTTGGCGGACTTGGTCATATTGGTAAAAAAGTTAAGGCCGAAGCCAAAAAACAAGAAGAAGAACTTGAATACCTAAGACAAATTGCAGCTTCTCAGGAACAACAACTAAAAGATGTTACAAATCAAGCTTCAAACCTTATAGCTCAACAAGAGCAAATGGCACAAAATTTCATAGAACAAAAAAATCAATACGCACTTGCCCTAGAGCAAGCTAAATCACTGGCGCAATCAGCACCGAAACACAATCTTTCGGATGCGATTGATGAACTTGAATCAGATTTTAACAGCATGGATGAAAATGAAGCAATAGAAAAAATTAAAAACTGGATTGAAAGCGCATAAATACGGGCACAAAGGGGGAAATGGCAGAAACTGATATAAAAACTTTTGATTATGAAGCGTTTGCAAAAGACCTTTCAAGTCAAGCAAGCCAAGTTATTCCTGCCGACATTAAAAAACCTGACAGGGAATTTATTGTCGACATAATTTATCGTTTCTGCAAAATGGCAGGTGATGCTCTTGTTAAAGAAGAAAATTCCAAGTTAAATGCCCAAGAAGCAAGCCTTGTAACACAATTTATAGGTGAGTGGATATTTCATAAATCCGTAGATATAATAAGAGCTGATATAGAGCTTAAATACAGAGAAGGTATACTTCAAAAAGTAGCTTTCACTGTTTTTGATATTGCAAAAAAAGCAGTAGAAAGCAAAATACCCCAAGAACAACTAATTACTCTTGTTGAAGCACACGTTAAAAAATGTTTTACAAAAGCAATTGAAGACCTTAAAGAAAAAGGAATACTTGATGAAAAAGTAAGCTCTAATGCCCTTTTACAATCAAACATAGACGCTATGGCTCAACAACAGGTAGAAGAAGAAACAACAACAGAAATTGCCTGTATGAGTGATTCGAAAATCATTAAACTTGCTTCTCTGGCTATTTTAATGAAAAACTTTTCAAGCGAAAAAATGAAAAATATTTTAATGAAATTCAATAAACCCGAAAGGGATGTATTAATAAAATATCTCAAAATGCCTGATTTAGAAGAAAAACTGGATATGAAAGCTACTATGAGATGTTTTGACGAAATGAAAAGTACACTTCCGGAGGCTGTTGTTGTGAGTTACGATAAGGCTTATAAAAAATTGTATAAAATTGTTAAAAATTCGGACAAAAACGAAATTTTGAGTATTATAGGAAACGAAAGACCTGCGGTTGTAGATTATGTTTTATCTTGCTATGACAAAAAAAGACGCAAAATCCCTGCATACGTTGCAGATGTTATATCTAAATATTTAGAAGAAAACGTTTCATGATTATAAGAAAAAAAATATCTCAAAAAAAAGAAAAATCATCTTTAAAGCAATCTTCTTTAGCCAAAGGAAACATAATTAAAAAAGAAGATTTAATTGATAATGCCCCAAAAGAAACCCAACAAGAAAATATAACCGCACAACAAGAAAAAAAAGAAGTAAAAGAACCTGAAAGTTTTGAAAAAATAGACATATCAAGTATCGATTTTAAAGAAAGAGTTGAAAGAAGAAGGGGCGACAGACGCAGAGGCTACAGAAGAATAGATGAACGCTCATTAGTTTCAAGAGCGCAAGCTGAAGCATATACAATTAAAGAACTTGCTGCAAGAGAAGGGTATCAAAACGGACTTAAAAAAGCACAAAAAGAAATTGATGAAATAAAAACATCTTTAAGTGAATTTTTGTCAATGAAAGATGAAATGTACAGCGAATTTTATCCTCATATAATGGAGATATCTCTTGAAATAGCAAAGAAAATCATTAAAAAAGAAGTAGAAACAGATAAAAATATACTCAAAGAAGTTATTATGTCGACCCTTGGAGAAATAAATCCTGATGTACAAAAAATCACCATAAAAGTAAATTCCGAGGATTTAGAATTTGCATCTGCTTCATTACCTGAAATTACGGAAGCAAAAAAATTATCGGTAAGAATTGACATAATGCCTGATGACACAATTGAAAAAGGAAGCTGCATAGTTATTGCAAACAACGGAGTAATTGATGCTAATTTTAAAACACAGCTTGCAGTTTTACAAAATGCTTTCGGGATATATAAAGGAGGGCTATAGAAATGGCTGCTCCAGCTAAATCAAGCAATCCAATAAGTGAAATTGCTCTTGCCGGTTTTGTCATAATTTTGATTTTAATATTATTGCTTGAGATGCCCAATTGGGTCATAAATTTTTCAATAAGCTTTAATATTACACTTGGAGTTGTCTTATTGATGATATCTTTATACGTCAATAAACCCTTAGAACTTGCGGCTTTTCCTTCTATTCTTCTTATCGGAACAGTTTTCAGGCTTGTTTTATCTATTGCTTCAACCAGATTAATTCTTGCAAAAGGTGATGCCGGACAAGTAATCGAAGCTTTCGGACACTTTGTAACCGGCGGTAATATGGTTGTCGGCGGTGTAATATTTTTAATTATCACAGTTGTTCAATTTATGGTAATCACAAAAGGTGCAGAACGTATAGCAGAAGTTTCTGCCAGATTTGCTCTGGATGCTATGCCGGGTAAGCAAATGACAATTGATGCCGATTTTAACGCAGGATTAATTTCACCTGATGAAGCCGTAAGACGTCGTGAAGAACTACAAAGAGAATCAAGTCTTTTTGGTTCAATGGATGGTGCTATGAAATTTGTAAAAGGTGATACCATAGCAGGTATCATCATTACAATTATAAATATTGTGGGCGGCTTAATCATAGGTATTTTATTAAACGGAATGCAACCTGCAGATGCCGTTCAAAAATATACAATTTTAACAATCGGCGATGGTCTTGCTGCTCAAGTACCTTCCTTATTAATGGCAATTTCATCAGGTATAGTCATGACGCGCGCTACAGGAGGCGGCGTTGCGCTTGGTTCAGATTTAGCGGCCGAATTTTTATCAAAACCGACAAGTTTATTTTTAGCTTCTGGATTTTTGATACTAATTGCCTTAACATCAGGTATAACGGGGCTTCCTTGGTTTCCATTTGTAGTTTTTGCAGTTATTTTAATATTAGGCGGTCTTTCTGTTCTTGTAAATCTAGATGTTCAACAACAATTAGGGCAACTGGATGCCGTAAAACAAAATATGCAGGATTTGGTTAATCCAAACAAAATGTATGAGCGCTTGGGAGTTGATGTTCTATCTTTACAAGTCGGAGCAGGTCTTTTAGTTATTGCAGATCCTGAACAAGACGGGCAATTATTAGCAAAAATTGCTGCACTTCGTCAAAGAATTACAGATGACCTTGGCTACATCATACCAAATATAAGAATTATGGATTCATCAGCCATAGGCGATAATGAATATTTAATTTCAATCAGAGGCAACCCCGTTGCAACAGGTACAGTCTATCCCGGAAAATTAATGGTTATAGCTGATCAATATGACGCATTAGGAAAAAAACTTCCTGAAAACGCCATAGTTTCTGTTGAACCAACATTCCAATCACAAGCTTATTGGCTAAATCCTCAACATATAGGTAAAAACGACAAAATTCAAGCGGTTGATGCAGTTGACGTTATCGTTACACACCTTCAAGAATGTGTCAGAAAATATGTAGATGAAATAATGACAAAGACAGATGTCTTAAAATTAATGGAACTTGTAAAATCTCAAGACCCAACACTTGTAAATGACCTTGTTCCGACAATTATCTCCACATCTGATTTAAGAAAAATCTTTGTAAACTTAATAAGGGAAAAGGTTTCAATAAAAGATATTATCTTTATTTTTGAAAGATTATGCGACTACGCGCGTTTTTCAAAAGAACCTGATATCTTATCAGAAAGATTAAGAGCGGCTCTAGGAAGACAAATCTGCCTTTCTAATTCCAATAAAGAAAAGGTTTTATATGCTCTTACGCTATCAAGCGAATGGGAAAAAACTCTGGATGATTCGTGTCAGAGAACAGAGCTTGGAACGATGTTTTTACTTAACCCTATGCAGGTTCAAGAACTTATTGAATCAACGGCAAGCACGCTTATGAGAGCTCAGCAGGCAGTGGGAGTTCAGCCTGTAATACTATGCTCGCCAAGAATAAGACTGCCTTTATATCAAATGCTTGAAAGACACATCCCGACTATTGTTGTTATTTCATATTCCGAACTTATAACGGATATTAGAGTTGAGGCAATAGATACAATAGGCGAAGGATACTAATTTCCCATTTGCTTTTTTAGAGCAGTTTCAAGAGTTTTGATTTTATTTTCAAGAGTTTTAACTCTTAAAGATGAATCATCTGCTCCGATTGATTTTTTTTCATATTGTCTTTTTAAGATTTTTATTTCTTTTTTTAATTTAGAAACATAAAAACCAAAAACTAAACTCGCTGCAACAAAACCGCAAATTATATATCCTATATCAAAAAGTTCTAAATTAATATTCATTTTTGCTCCTTAAAAAATTTAATACCTTTATAAAATCTTTGCTAAAATCTTTTTCTTCCAATTGAAATTCCATTAATTCATTTGTTCTCGGATGATAAAAGCTTAAATAATATGATTGCAAAAGCTGTTCAACAGTTTTTAAATTATAAAATTCATTTCTCATAAAGCTCTTAGCACCATAAAGGCTATCTCCAAACACAGGGTGTTTAATTGAAGCAAGATGAGCTCTTATTTGATGAGTCCTGCCTGTTTTAAGCTCAAGCTCAACCAAAGCACAACCTTTAAATTGCTCTATTACCTTATATTCCGTTATTGCCTCAAGTCCTTGATTGGGTTCTGCTATAGCCATTTTAACATCGTTTTTTAAATAATGCACAAGAGGTTTATTAATGACGCCTTCCTTTTGCTCAAATTCCCCCAAAGCAAGAGCCAAATACTTTCTTTTTGCTGTTTTTTCTTTAATTTGTTTAGCTAAAATTTCATGAGAAAAATTATTTTTAGCGGCAACCATAAGCCCTGCTGTGTTTCTATCTAATCTATGCACTATTGCAGGACGATTTTTGCCCGACAAATCCGATAAATTCCCTTTGCAATGGTAAATAAGAGCATTGCATAGAGTTTTTTCATTTTCAAACTTTGTAGGATGAGTCAACATCTCCTTCGGCTTATTAACAACAATGACATCATCATCCTCAAACCTTATATCAAGCTCAAATTCCCAAGGTTTTAAATCTAAATCAGGATTTAGAAAATCAAAAAGATTGTTTTCATCATACTCAACTAAATCATGAATTTTTAACTTATAAGAGGGTTTTTGTCTTTTACCGTTTACAAAAATATTATTTTCATCGATATAAGATGTTATCTTAGCTCTGGGGTAAGCGTTTTTAAGATAATTTGTTATAAAAACATCTAACCTTTTTTTAAAATCTTCATTTTCCGTAATTTCAATTATTGTCATTAATTTACCCTTTTAAAAATTTTAAAATCAAATAAAACAAAGACAATATATAAAAATACCCCGATGCAAATCATTATATCAAAAGCGTTAAAGACGGGAAAATTAATAAAATTCAGCTTAATATAATCAACAACATGCCCGAATTTTATTCTTTCATATAAATTCCCCAAAGTTCCGCCCATAAAAATCGTCAAAGAAAAAAGTTCTATTTTATCTTTAAAAGAAATATTTTTAAACACATAAAAAGAAATAAAAATAACAGCTATAACCCCCAAAACAGAGAGCAAAAAAGTGCTGTCTTGAAATAAACCGAAAGCACTTCCCGTGTTATCTACGTGAATAATTGAAAATACAGGATTTTTATAATCATCAAAATAAGAATTATAGCTTATTTTTCTTAATTGATTTCCAAAATCCCAAAAGATTATGCTCATAAGAAAATAAAAAATACATGCTCTTTTATCTTTCACTTTTTTTATTCCTTATTCATTTTTAACCAGTGAGGTTTTTTGACCTTTTATTTTTTCCATATTTATACGTTTCATAATATATGCCATACCTAAAACCTCAATTCTTGCTTTGAGCTCTTCCTCGTTAACCGAAACCCTTGTAAAACCGATTGAAGCAATTGCATATTCATCAAGATTTTTATTATTCGCTCTTACTAAACGCTCCAAATCCCCATCATCAGGCATTCTTCTAAATTTTTCGTTTGCTTCTGCGGGAGGATAAACAATTTCTTCTCTTGAAATAGACGCTAGAGCAACTATATCATCAGGCTTATCCATTTTTAAAGACAGGTCATATTCTCTGCCGTTTTTAACAAAAACAGGAGTTACAAGCTCCATATCTATTTTATTTGCAATGCCGTATTTTAAAGATGTTTCTTCCATTAAAACTTCGTCTGAAATAATTTTCCAACCTTCATCTGTTTTTTTTAAATAAACAACATAAGAGCTTTTCCCGTCTAATCTGCCCATTTTTTCTTTGCTTTTATCTTCATCAGGATAAACTTTTGCAAAAGACGTATCAGACATTTGAACAAGCGCCCAATTATCAAAAGTTGATATATTATTAATTTTCGTCTTGTATTTAATATTTCCATATGCGCTGTATGTTTTTTCCAACATCATAGCTAAATCATCAACATCAAAACCGTCTGCGCTTAAATATTCCTTATCATAATAGGTTTTAACTTTATCTATATCTTTCTTTGCTAAAGCTTTATTGTGTTCTTTTAAAAGAGCGCGAATTTCACTTTTTGGCGATTTTTTTAAAAAAGGAATTTCAAAAGCTTGCGCTTCTTGAAATACACTAAAACTTAAAACAATCAATGCTAACAAAAATATATTTTTCTTCATTTATTTTTCCTTATTTTACATATCCTTTTTAAAAAGAACATAATATTTTTTCATCCCATAATATAATATCATATCCCAATATTCCCCTGCATCATTAAATTCGATATATGCTTCAGGTATAGGAGTTCGTTGGTTTTTTTTGCCCCACTTTGTGCCTATAAAATCCATTGTCTTTTTCCTTATATTTTCAAACAATGTAGGTTTTTTTCTGGGGAATTTTTCTTCATAAAAACCTTCATAAACAACATCTTCCTTATACACAGGCACCATGTATGAGACTCTGCCATTTTCTTTAAATAAAATCCAAGTTTTACCATTTTTTTCTCGAGGAGTTAAAAGATAATATCCGGGGGGAATTGTTTTTGATTTAAATATTAAATTAACACCTGTTCGAAACAAAGGATAAGGAGAGCGCATATAAACCGTATATTCATCAGCCTGATAAGGATCAATTCCGAAAATATAGTCAAAATCTGCTTCTTCTAAAGATGAATATATCTTTTCATAATCATTTGAATAGTTTTCCTCAGCAAAAGAAATGCCAATATTTAAAAATATCGTTAAAATTAAAGCTAAAGTTACTATTTTAATTTTACTATTTGCCATAATTCCTCAACTAATGCTACCATATTGACTATGGAAAATAAAGTATTAGAAAAAAATCTAGCAAGAATATCTCAATATGATAAAGAGTTATGTAATAAAATTTTAATGTCCGATTTTGAAAAATCAAATATTTCAATAACTCAAACCCAAAAACAAGAATATAATATAATCTTCAACAACATTCCCCTTCATGATAACTCAGGAGCAGTTGATGAAGCAAAAAAAATCGTAGAAAACATAATAAACAAAGATAATAAAAACACAATAAGAATAATCTACGGACTAGGATTAGGGTATTTAGCAGATGAAATGAGCTCTATGGATTCAAAAATAATAATTTATGAACCAAATCTTGATTTATTGAGCTTTGTTTTAAATATAGCCGAAATTGACGCTTTATTTAAAGATAACGTTTTTATCTGCAACGACGAAAAAAAATTAAAAGAACATATTTTCAAAAATTCAAACCCCAAAACAAAAATGTCTTTAAGCTTTTTAAAATCTTATAAAGCTTTATTTTATAATGATATCGTAAATATTTCCAAATTAGCTCAAAAAACCCAAGGAGAACACTTTGCAGCTCAAAATACGCTAATTAAAACAGCTCCCAAAGCAATTTTTAATACTTTCAGAAATTTGAAAAATATATTTAGCAATCCCAACATCCAAGACCTTAAAGATTTATACAAAAATAAAGATATGACAGCGCTTTGCCTTTCTGCGGGCCCTTCTTTAAGGGAAAATATTGAAATAATTAAAAACAATCAAGATAAATTTGTAATTTTTGCGGTAAACCCAACTATTAAGCTTTTAAAAGAATTTGATATAAAGCCTGATTTTATTGTAGATATTGAAACAGGCGACACCATAAGACAATTTGATACAATTAATACTGAAGACTACTATTTTATTATGGAAGGCTTTTGCAGTTTTATAGTATCAAATCTTAAAACCAAAAAAACCTTTAATTATCTTTCTGATTCCAACTTTATCAATCCTTGGGTTAGAGATTGTCTTAAAATAAATGACGAATTAAAAACACTCGGAACAGTATCATACACTGCTTTTATGAGCGCTGTTATGATGGGGTTTGATAGAATAATTCTCTGCGGACAAGATTTAGCATATAAAGACGGGAAATGCTACGCAAAAGGCAGCCAATTTGAAGATTTAGAATGTATTTTTGATAAAGAAGAAAATAAATTTAAAATTATATCTCCAGATATTGAAAAATACGCTCAATCCTTTAAAACAAAAAGAAATACAGATGAAGCAGCGCTTCAAGTTGCAAAAAATAATCTTGAATTTTTAAATAAAAATATTTACACTATAAAATCTCAAACAGGAGAAAATATCCCTACTCAAACAGGATACGCGCTTTTTATAGATTGGTTTTCGAGCGCTGCAGACGAATTAAAAAAGAAAAATCCAAATATAAAACTAATAAATTCTTCAACAGGCGGGGCTCAAATAGACGGATTTGAAAATATAGAATTAAAAAATATATTAGATAAATTAAACAAAGTGCAAAAACCTGATTTAAACAATTTTGAATCTAATATTGATAAAAATTATATAATTCAAAAAGTTTCTGCCATGAAAGAAAAATTGGAAGTGTTTAGCGCATTTTTAGATGAATTCATTGAAATTACTCAAAAACTTTTAAAAGAATTGCAAATAAAAAAAGTTATAACTCCAAATTCAAAAAAATTAGTTGAAAAACATGAAGAATTTCTTCTAAAAATGATTTCCTGCAAAAAAGATAACGACCTTAAACTTGTAATATTGGTTTTTTTACATGGATTTGCAGAAATTATGAAAGAAAATTATCAAAAAGATTTAAAAAGCCTGCAAAATGCGCTTAATAAAATGCTAGAACAAGCATTATTTACAAAAAAATACATTAATTTATACATAAAAGATTTAACAAATTGTAAGGCGTTCATCCTGAAATAATTTTTCAGCATCCAAAACTTGATAAATCTCACCATCTTTTACAAATTCAAGCATTTTATTTTCTTCTTGAGAAGAAAGCCTATTTTGTAAAATCTCCTCAAAATCAACATTCATACTCTCGCAAATTTCATCTGCAAGAATTCCTACCTTATAATCTGATGAATTTAAAATAATGATAGTTGATTTTTCCTTAATTTCAGTTTTTGAAGTATTAAAGAATCTTCTTATATCAATAACTGTTATATAATCCCCTTTGATATTAATTAAACCAAAAATATAATCAGGAGTACTGGGCACTTTAATAAATTTTGAATTGTTTACCTTAAAAAACTCCTTAACACTTGCCATATTAATATAATATTTTATGTTGTTAATTATAAAAGACACGCCCCTATCATACAAAGGAGTATTAACAGGTACTTCTTCAGCTACATTTGCTAAAAAATTCTTTCTTTCAGCTAATGTTTTTTTAGATTGCTCATCGTCAACTATATAATTTGCTTCATTTTCTCTATTTTCAAATAAATCCGGATTGTTATCTATGTATTGGACTATGTTTCCAACACTTAAAATATAAATATTTTCATCATTATTTATATACAAACCTTCATAAAAATCTGTCTGCTTTTGATAAGGTAAATTATGAATTTTTTCCCTGCTTAATTTTTTAATATCCAAAACCCTATCGCAAATTATCGAAACAATAGTTTCATCAACCTTTAAAATAATTATTTTGGCACTTAAATCATAGACTATTCTCTTATTTTTGAAAACTTCTCTTAAATCTATAACGCTTATTGGTGCTTGCTCATATTCAATTATTCCCAAGATACAAGAAGGCATTTTATTTAAATAATCAAGTTCCATCACTTTTACTATTTCGAGAACATTTTTTGCCTTTATTCCATATATTTTTTCATTAATTTCAATTATCGTATAATATTCATTTGCATCATTATTTTCAACTTTTTCGATAAAGCTTTGATTAGCGGCAACTAAATTATTTTGCATTATTGAACCACCACCTTATCTGTCGAATTTGTAAAATCAAGGGCTATTCTTGCGGTTTTTTCAGCTTCTTTAATATTAAATACCCCATCTACAATGCAACAAGCAGCTCCTACAACCGATTCAACCTTATATGTATTATATACAATATCTTCTAAAAGTCTTACTATACAATTAAACTTATATGCTGCTCTATTATCATTTTTAGCATATATTAAAATTATATATTCATCTTCGTCATTTTTAAATACAAATTCATCTTTATCAATATAATTCACTATTTTTTCAGAGATTTTTGAATTAACCATATCCAATTCTTCAACAGATAAACCACTTTTTAAATCTGAAAAATTAACAATATCTAAAATTCCCACATAAGAATTTTTATTTTCAATTTCAAATTTTAAAGGAATACTAATTTCCGGCTTACTTGAATAATATTTTTTCGAAATTTCTTCTTTTTTATTTAAATGAGAAAATTTTTCTATATATCTGTTTTTGAAAAGTTTATTTAAAAGTCTTTTTATTATTTCAACATTTTCTTCATTTTGCCACTTGTTTTCTTTTTGAGAATAAAAAACAACACAAGCCGTTTGAACTTCACTATATTCAAAATTAAGTTCAATTTTTGATAAAAACTCTTCCTCATTTGAAATAGTATTTAAATTAGGCGCATATTTCTTAAAGAACACAGGATTTTTAGCATTAAATTTATTTAATATTGAATTTTGGAAAAAACGACTTAGAATTATATCTTTAATATCAAAATATATTGTCTTATTTTCATTCTCCTCAGCAGGAGCAACAACTGCTAAATCATAATTTAATAAAGGGTACAAAAAATTGAACAACTGAGAAAAAAGCTTTTTATCATCTACAGAATAATCACATTTTTCCTTCAATTCTTTATCCAATAAACCATAATCTAAAACAGGTTCAATTTCTTCTTCAATAATTTCTTCTTCAATAATTTCTTGCTGTTGAATTTGTTCTTCTTCCTGAAAATCCTTAGCATCTCCCAAAATTTCTTCTTTATATTTATCATCTATGGGGTATTTTTTAACAATTTCTTCTGCAAGTTCAATTAATTCATCATAGTTATCATCTTTTGTTAAAAAATATTCAATTGAATCTTCTTTTATATAGTATTTTGCATTGTTTTCAGGTAATACACTATATACTATAACAGGAATTTTTGAAATTTTTTCATTTTTTCTTATTGATTTAACCAACTGAAAACCGCCCATAACAGGCATTATGGCATCTGTTACAATTAAATCGGGAGCGATTTTAAATATCATTTCATAGGCTATAGTGCCAGATTTTGTTGTGTAAACTTCCCAGAAATAATTTTCAAATGTCGTTTTTAAAAGATTAAGAGCCGTCGAGCTATCATCTATAATAATTACTTTTTTTGCCATAGCTTAACTTATTTAATATAATTTAATATAATATAATTATACATTTTTTTATTTAAAGGTGGAATATGTCAAAAGAAGTAGAAAAAAATAAAATAAATATCTCAAGAGAACTAATTAAAAAACAAATAATTGATTGCATCGCAATTTTTATAGTGCTTTCCGTAATATTTTACATAGCATATTTTCAAGAATTCGGCGCTATGGAATTTGGAATAGCACTTGGAGTTTTATATCTGATTACGTTTTTAGTTTTTGAATACAACAAAAACGACATAAAAAGATTATTAGATGGCATTATTTCATCCTCAACAGATACAACCATAAGCGAAATTGAAACAATGCAAAATAAAAACAATTCCCAAAAACAAAATAACCTTGTTTCAAATGCGAGAATTAAAGATGCAATTATCCTAATTGAAAATCTTCAAAAATATTCTATTAATATGAAAGAATTAACCGATCTAACTCAAGAAAAAACCGATCAATCATTAAATTTTACAAATAACGAATATGGAGCAGTTAAAACAAACATTGAAAAAATGTTTTCAATCAGACACAAAATCCAAACAATAGCGGAACTAATTCTTGAATTATCGGATTTTGTTCAATCAATTTCATCAACTGTAGGGCTTGTTGAAGATATAGCAGAGCAAACAAACCTGCTTGCACTTAACGCTGCTGTTGAAGCAGCAAGAGCAGGAGAACACGGCAAAGGCTTTGCTGTTGTTGCTTCTGAAATCAGAAAACTTGCAGATGAATCAAAACAGGCAACAACAAAAATAATATCTCTAATCAACGACATTCAACAAACTGCAAATTCAACCGTTCTTGCAACTGAAGAAGGCACAAAAGAAATTGAATCGGGTTTAGAACATGCTCATATAATCAGCGAAAACATTGAACAATTAATTGATGTTATGAACGAAATTTCATCAAATATGAAAGAGATTATTGTTTCATCAAAACAAATTGAAACTGATTCAAAAACAACAGATAACTACATGAAAGAAATTTCACAAATGGTTGAAGAAAGCCAAAAAATCACCAATGAAAATGAAACAATATTTGAAAAAATTGAATCTGCTTCAAACAACTTAAAACAATCAATTGTTTAATTTTTAAGGCCCTGAAATGGAATTTCAAAAAGAAGAATTAAATGAAATATTAAATATTTTTCAACAAGAAAGTATAGAAATAATTTCATCAATGGATGGAAAGCTTTTAATGTTGGAAAAAGACGGCAAAAACACTGAAATTGCTATGCAATTATTTAGAGATGCACATTCTCTAAAAGGGTCAGCCCGCATGTTAGGTTTTGAAGATATACAAAACCTTGCTCATAAAATCGAAGACATTATAAGCCTTGTTAAAGAAGAAAAGCTGGCTATGACATCAAATATAGCAGACACAATTTCAGAATGCTTGGAGTTTATTTCTTCTTTGATTAACAAAACAGTTAGTCAAAAAGAAGAATATAAAAGCCCCGAAATTCAAACCTACATTGAAAAACTTGAAACAATAATAAATAATTATCAAAATATTGAATCACAAAATTTAACTCAAGAAGAAACCAATCCTATTAAAAAAGAATTTTTGGAAAAATTTGAAAAAATAGAAAATATTTTAATTGAAATTCTATTCACCATATCAAACGTCAGAAAATCAAAAGATTTTGAAAAAATATATGAAATAGAAGGTGATATCCGGACTTTTGAAAGCATCATCAAAACTATTGATTCAAATATTGCTTCTTCTTTTGAAAACTTTGCACAAAACATTTTAAATTCACTCGACAAATTTAAAATGTCGGATAATAAAGAGTTTTCTTTTCTTGAAGTAAATAATTGCGCAATAGCGCTAATTGAAGCTATATCAAAATATGCAGACAAAGAACATATTAAAAGAAAAGACTATTATGAAATTGTTGAAGAAAAATTAAAAGACAAAAAAACCTCAAATGAAATTAAAGAAATTAACCTAATCGAACACGAAAAAGCAAATGAAATTATAGAAAGACTTCCTTTGCTTGAATTAAATATTGATTTTTTAAATGATGTTTTTGATTTAATTAATGATTTAATCTCAAAAGAAAACAACCCTCAAATCAAAACAATATACAAAAACATCAAAGAAACTCTCGAAATATTTAAAGAAAAAAATACCCCCATAACTCACGACATAACCCTCGGTATAAAAGAAATCTTAAATTCAATCAAACAAAATGATTCAATTCAAATAAAAGAAGCATTAACTAAATCAGATGTCATTAAGACAATGATTAAATTCCAATACAAAAATAAAGATGAAAAGTCAGGTAAAATTCAAAACACAGGAGAACTTTCTCAAAAAGAAATTTTAAACACCATAACAAATACTGAAATTAAAACCCTTAGAGTTGATTCAACCAAACTGGATAATTTAGTTGGACAAATCGGAGAATTAATAGTATCTAAAATCAAAACCAATGAACAACTCTCTCTTGCTAAAAAAATCAGTAACGATTTAGCTGACTGGCAAAAAAACTTTATTAAAATGGGATACTATATAAAATATTTTGATAAGAAATATCTATCTAACCCAATAGATGAAGAAATCCACGACTATAGAAAAATTATTGCATACAATAAGCAACTCTGCGCTTTATCTGAACAACACCAAGAAAAAATTGCTTTCTTGATAAAGGAAATGTCAAACCTATTTAAACAACTGCAAGAAAGCGAAACCAAATTAAATTCAACCGCAACAGAAATTGAAACAATGGTTAAAAATATGAGAATTTTACCTCTTTCAACTATATTTCAATTGTTTCCAAGAATGGTTCATAATATTGCCCGAGATAAAAACAAAAAAATAGATTTAATTATAGAAGGTTCAGATGTAACAGCCGATAAAACAATAATTGAAGAAATTAAAATTCCTTTAATCCACATTATAAGAAATTCTATTGACCATGGAATTGAAGATGTTGAAACAAGAAAATCTTTAAACAAAAACCCAATAGGAAAAATTGAAATCAATGCAACTTACAAAGATAACAAAGTTATAATTGATGTTAAAGATGATGGCAGGGGCTTAGATATTGAAAAAATTAAAGCAAAAGCCCTTGAAAAAAAACTTTTAACCGAAGACGAGCTAAATGCCATAAGCAACGAGGAACTTACAAATCTAATATTCTACCCCGGTTTTTCAACAGAAGATTTTGTAACCGAACTTTCAGGAAGGGGCTTAGGACTTGATATAGTCAATACAAAAATCAGTCAAATGAACGGAAGAGTTGATATATTTTCAGAATTAAATAAAGGTACTGTGGTTAGAATTATACTTCCTGCAACGGTTGCTACAAAAAAAGTTTTTGTAATTGAAGAACAAAATCAACTATATGCAGTCGAAACATCTATAATAAAAACCATTGTAAGAATAAATACTGATGAAATTTTTGAAAAAGATAACAGAAGCTACTATATCTACAATGGCTCTGCTGTAGCTATTTACACCTTATCTCAAATTTTAAATTTTGAAAATGTAGCAAGAGAAACAAGCAAATATACTTTGTTAATAATAGAAACTGACAACACAACCTTCGGTATTATTGTTGAAAAATTAATATCAGACCAAGAAATTGTACATAAAAAATTAGCGCCGCCATTATATAAAGTTAAACATATTTCAGGCATTACAACTCTTGCAAACGGTGAAGCGTGTTTAATTTTAAACACATCAGATATTATCTCAACTATTAATTCCAAAAAATTAAGAAGTAAAATAATAAGCAAAAATGGCATAATAAAAACTCAAGATAACTTTAAATACAAAATATTGATTGTAGATGACTCTCACACAACAAGAATTCTGCAAAAAAATATTTTATCAAACTACGGCTACAATGTTTCAACTGCAACCGATTCAATAAGAGCGCTTGAAAAAATTAAACAAAATAAATACGATTTGATTATAACAGATGTTCAAATGCCCGAAATGAACGGATTTGAATTTATTAAAGAATTAAGAAAAATAACAAGTTACGAAAATACGCCGGTAATCGTAGTAAGTTCTGAACCAAAAGAAAAATATTCAAAAGAAGCAGAAGAAACCAAAGTAAAAACCTACATACAAAAAAATCTCTTTAAACAAGAAGAACTTCTAGCTGAAATTGAAAAAATTCTAAACTATTGATTTTAAACCATCAACAAGAACAAAGCGCCCAAGAGGCACTACTTTGCAATATTGTTCCAAACATTTTATAAAACATTTATTTTCGCAAAAACCGCCTGAAATGCAAAGTTTTTCAGGATTTTTTGTAAAAGCAAAAGCGTTATATGCAATCCCATGGATAAATTTTGAAATTGCAATCTTAGGCTCCATTCCGCCTGATACATCATCCATAATTTTTTCCAAACCAAAAATACCGCAAGTTATTGCATATTTTTCTTTTGTAAAAACCAAATCATCCAAATTGACATTATAAAATTTTAAAAGCATTTCAACAGTAGCACCTGTTGCACTTGCACAAGAAGAATTCCAGTCCATATCTTGAAATTTTTTATTTTGATATTTTACCCATTTAATATCTCTTGAACCCAAATCAAGCACTATAAAATCATCTTCAAGATATTTCCTTGCGCCGTTTGCTAAAGCTACAACTTCATTTTCATAATTATCCGTTTTTATAATACTGTGTCCTGTTGCTCTGTTTGGTTTTATATCAAGCTTTTTAAGAGTACTTGTCGGGATAACTTCATATTTTTTTTCTTCATTTTCAACTTTTAAAATTTTTGTCCAGGTTGTTCCTGCATCAACATATATTTCCATTTATTACCTCAACTTTATAAATGCTTCTATTTTTGCCCTGACTGAAGCATTTGAACAACCGTCTACATCAATAAAAAGCCCTTCATATTTATTTGCAAGATATTTTGCAAGCTGACTTTTAGAACAAAACGCCTGCACAAAAAACACTGTAGGAATATCGGCATCAACATAACTTTCGAGCTGAAAATCACCGGGGTAACCTGCTTCAACAGCTCGACACCACCCAAAAACCTCAGTTTCTCGCGGGAACAATTCCAATATTGAAAGATCATTCGGCGGCACACCCCAAAACCCAAATTGAGGTTTAACCGATTTTAAATAAGAATAGTCTTTTTGCTCAACAATATTTTTTGTAATCAATTCAATTTTTTCTTTTAAAGGCAGCGAACTTTTTGAAATTGGTATATTAATTTTTTCTATATCAGGGCAAACATCTTCAAAAACAGATTGAATAACTTTAAAGCCCGATTTTTTTAATATCTCACTTGCAAAATAAGCACTATCACATTTATCTTTTCCAATTGGAGCTAGTATTTTTATAATTCTATCCTTTAAATTCATTGCATTATTATAAATATTTTTTATTATGACGCAATAATTCTCAGGCAAAATCTTTAAATCAACAGCACCAAAATCAATATCCAAATCAACCCATTTAGCATTTGGATATTCGATTTTAGTTTTATTTATCAATTCTTTTTCGGGATACCCCCAAAAAGCAATAATATCTTTGTTCATAATTAATTAAAGTACATGTCTTTTTGCAATAACTCTTGCCACATGAACACCTGATGCGCTAGCTTGCATCAAACCTCTTGTAACGCCTGCACCGTCGCCTATTGCAAAAAGATTTTTAACACCAAGTGTTTCAAGTTCATTTGAAACTAAAACTCTTGCAGAATAGAATTTAACTTCAATACCATATAAAAGTGTATATCTTGAAGCAACACCCGGAGCAATTTTATCAAGCGCATAAAGCATTTCAATAATGCTAAGCAGTTGTCTATATGGTAAAACAAGACTCAAATCACCGGGGGTAGCGCATTCTAGCGTTGGTTGTATAATTGATTCTTTGATTCTTTGAGGAGTAGAACGACGACCGTCCAATAAATCTCCAAATCTTTGAACCAAAATTCCGCCAGACAACATATTTGCCAATGATGCTATATGTTGACCATATTTAATAGGCTCATGGAAAGGTTCCGTAAATTTCTTTGAAACCAAAAGAGCAAAGTTTGTATTAGGAGTCTTTTTATCAGCGTAAGAATGACCATTTACCGTTGAAATTCCGTTATAGTTTTCATTTACAACTTCGCCGTTAGGATTCATACAAAACGTTCTTACTTCATCACCAAAAGTCGGCGCATGATAAATTAATTTGGATTCATATAATCTTGAAGTAATAGGCTCCATAACAGCCGCCGGCAATTCAACACGAACACCGACATCTACTGCATTATTAACCATTTCAACTTTATGTTTAATAAATTGTTTAGATAGCCAATCTGCACCTTCTCTACCTGGGGCAACTACAACATATTCAGCAAAATATTCTCTGCCTTCTTTAGTTGTAAAGCCTTTAATTACATCGTCTTTAATGATAAGTTCTTCAACTTGTTCATTGTTAATTATATCAATTCTTGATTCCAAATAATCCTGCATTGATTTTAAAACTGCAAGAGATTTTTCTGTTCCCAAGTGTCTAACAGGAGAATGCACAAGTTTTAGTTCTGCCAATGTTGCAGCATGTTCAATATCTGCAAAATCAGCTCTATTTGTACCAAAAACTGTTTGAGTTGCGCCATGATCAAGGTAGATATTATCGCAATATTCAATTAGATTTTCAACATCATTATAAGGCATATAATCAACCAAATGCCCGCCAACTTCAGGCGTTAAGGTTAATTTACCGTCAGAAAATGCTCCTGCGCCGCCCCAGCCGCAAAGAAGACCGCAGGTTTTGCAAGATAGGCATTTCTTTTGACCTTCTCTTATCGGGCAAACTCTTTTTTCAATTTTTCTGCCTTTTTCTATTAATAAAACTTTCCAATCAGGTTTTAATTTGGTAATTTCTAAAGCAGTAAAAATTCCTGCAGGGCCGCCGCCGATTATTGCAACATTATACATATTTTCTTCCTTCTTTCAGACTAATTTTAGGAGATATTCCAAATAACAGGTAATGCATCCTATTACATTTTACTATAAAAAAATAATTTACCCTTTTTGTTTAATTGAATTTTAAAATAGCTTAATAAAATACTGAAATTAAATGAAAATTAAAACAAATTTTATATTATAATGTTAAAAAAAGGAAAAAATTATGTACGGTATTAATGAATACAAAATTATGGACTATGTCCCAACAGTAATTGAAGCTTCAAGCCGAGGAGAAAGGTCTTTTGATATTTTTTCAAGACTTTTAAGAGAAAGAATAATTTTCCTAGGTTCAGAAATTGACGATGATGTTGCAAATTCAGTTGTAGCACAATTATTACTTTTAGATAGCGAAAACTCCGAAAAAGATATTATGCTATATATCAACTCTCCCGGAGGAGTGATAACTGCCGGTATGGCAATATATGACACTATGAAACTTATAAAAGCCGATGTTTCAACAATTTGCTTGGGAGATGCAGCTTCAATGGGCGCTTTTTTACTTTCGGGCGGAACAAAAGGCAAACGTTTAGCGCTTCCTAATTCAAGAATAATGATTCACCAACCCTTAGGCGGAGCTAAAGGTCAAGCAACCGATATTGAAATTGAAGCAAAAGAAATTTTAAGAATGAAAGCTATGCTAAATGAGCTTCTAGCAGAACACACAGGACAAAAACTGGAAACAATCAAAAAAGACACAGAACGTGATAACTTTATGAGCGCCGAAGAAGCCCTCAAATACGGTCTTATAGATAAAATAATCACAAAAGATTAATATTGAAATTCATAAATCATCCAATTATAGCTTTGTTTTTTGTTTAAATAAGTAAGTCTGGATGAAGCAATTTCAATAACAGAATTTCTAATATAACTTGAAATCAGATACAAAAAGGGAATTTCTTTGTATCTGATTTCATTTTTTGCTATATTTTTTAAACTTTTACTATCAAACAAACTGACACTTGTAAGATCAACTATAAAAAACCTTTCGCCCTTTTTCATTTTAGAAAAAACTACTTCATCAAGTCTTTTTTCAACTTTTTCTTTGTTATTTTCTAAAAAAAAAACTTTATACAATTCATGCCCGTTTTTATAAGCATCATAAGTATCGCCTTTTTCTAAAACCAGCGGAAAGTTATACTTATTAATTGAAGAAGCTATGTAATCGCTATCATTATAGTATTTTGTGAAATGCGTTTTTGGATAGTATAAAAAAAGAATTTTATCATTTTTTTGAATGCCCATATCTTGCATAGCAACAACAGGAAGCCTCTGTCCTTCTTCTCTTACAAGCCTTATAGCTGAAGTATGAGATACTATAATAAAAAATAAGCTCATAAAAATATAAACGGTGGCAAGCATAATCTTTGAATTTTTAGAATTTAGCTCAGCCCAGCCGATAGCTGCCATTAAAATTAAAATCGGATATAATTCTGTTAAATATTTTGTTAAAAATATTATTTTTCCTGCAATAGAAGCAATCAACACAGTTAGAAACGTTGCCGTAAAGACTGCAAGAAAGTATTTATTTATTCTTTTTGAATCAATATTTGATTTTATTATTAAAAATAAAACAATTGAAGCAGGAATAATTGCAAATAATATAAATCCGACATTTATAACATCATTTCTTATTATTTGATGATAAAAACTCATAGGAGAATTTGTGATATTTTTTAACACCGGCGAAAATAAATCCGTAAAATAGAAAAATATCTTTGACCAGCTAAAAGGCGCCCACCATTGTGAAAAATACGTAGGATGTGCAAAAATCCTGAATAGAAAAGGTATCAAAGGTAAACACAATATTAACCCTGCTAAAATTGGGATATAAAAATCGTCTGCATCTTTTTTCTTTTTTGCCTTTTGTTTAAATGCCAAAAGTCCAAAAACATTAAACAATACAAAAACAAAACCTATTGTATGCTCTAAAATCAATAAAACAGAAAAAAATGTAAGCCACCAGCAATTTTTCTTACTTGGCGCATAGTGCATTTTTATAGAATACAAAAGAATTAAAGAAGAAAGAAGAAAAATCATTGAATAAATTCTTACTTCTTGTGAAAAATATATTAAAAACGAGCTTATTGCCCCAATTAGCGCACAAGCTAAACCGATTTGGATTGAATAGCATTTTGTTTGATAGTTTTTTCCGACAAAATACATAACCAAACACCCCAAAAGATTAGGCACAAGCGAAGATAATCTCAACATAAAATCAGAATTTTTAAAAATTGCCATCCAAATCTTTAAATAAAAATAATGCAGGGGCGCATGACAATTTGTTTTTATTCCTTCAAAAAAATCAAAAGGGAATTTTAACATAGAAATTGAATATGCTATATATTCATCATTCCAAAGCCCTTCGGGCTTATTTAAATTCCACAACCTTAATCCTAATCCAATCAGTAATATTACCGTTAAAATTACTTTGTTATCTTTAAAAAATTCTTTCATAAAATTAATTTTAGCAGAATTAGTTTATATTGTCATTTGTAAATTTTTTGCTAAAAAAGTTGTTTTTGTAGTATTGTAATAATTAAGTAGAATTATTTTGGAGTAACAGTTATTAATGGCTGATGCAAACACAGTTGTAATCGTTAGCGACAGACAAGAACTTGTTAATCAAGTTTCACAAAAGCTTGTTCTTTTGAGAAATCTTGATAAAATTAAATCCTGCTCAATTGAAGAAGCTCAAAACATGTTTGAAGGATATGCTCCAAATGTATTAATTTTACATTGCGACAATAACAACTTGCATGCAATAAATTTAATCAAAAAAATTAAAAAACAAGAATTATACAAACACTTACCAATTCTTTTAATAAATGAAAATTGCTCAAGAGAAACAATAATCGAAGCTTTTGATAACGGAATAAGCGATGTGCTTTTTATGCCGATAATCGATTATGAGCTTCTTATTCGGGTAATTTGGTGTTTACAGAAAAACGAACTTAACTTAAACATAGAATCAAGACAAGAATTTTTAACCTCTTTGGGAGTTGTTCAATCTGATACAGGGGTTTATACTCAAAAATATTGTGATGATTTTTTAAAAAACGAAATTTCTCAAACAAGAAAATACCAGCAACGAGCTTGCATTTTACTTGTTGCGCCTGATAAAAAATATCCCGAATATAAAAATCCGAAAGAATTTATTTCGATAATCAAAAAATCAATCCGTTTAAATGATTCAGTTATTATCAAAGATGTTGATAAGTTCTATGTATATTTGCATAAAACAAAATTAAACGGCGCATATAGCGTATTTGAACGCATAAACAACAATCTTGGAATTGATGCAGGGGCTAACGCAGGAGTCGTTGAAGTTTTAGAACAAAAATTTGACGATATTAAAGAAGCTCTTGAAGCAGCACTTGAAAAAGCTTCAGAAAACACGAATTCTCTTATTGTTGCTTCAGATTTTTATGCAGGCGAAAGCAAACCTACAATGAATTTTGAAGCAAGACGAGAACTTTTAAATCCGAAAAATTTGTCCCCGCAAGAAGACCAATCCGAAAATATGCCGACAAATGAAGCTCAAAGCGCTTTTGATAAAAACAGCATTAAATTATTCAATCAAGCATATCAAAGAAAATTAAAAGTAGTGATTACTCCTGTATTCAAAAAATACGAAAATATCTTAAGAATTAAAAGACAGGATTTTGCAATTAATTCTTATACGGGAACAAAATCCCTCTTTAGCGTATCTTCAGGCGAAGTAAGCGCTTCAATGGCAATAGAATACGACGGAATTGAACACGCTCTTGTACGCCTTACCATAATGGATAACGACCAAAAACGCCTCTTTGAAACTGAAACAATAGATTTTACCATTCTGGATTACAGAAGAGTTTCTATGATGTTATCCGAATTAATAGATAAATTCATTATTATTTTAAAGAAAAAAGCTTAAATATTCATATCAAAACTGCGTTTTGTTTCTGCAGCTTTTAAATTCATACCCACTATCATTGCTTGGCGAGAATACATATTGATTTCTTCGGCTACTTCACCATTAAATACATTCTCATATTTTGCAACATATCCTGTCATAGAATCAAACAAATTAGGCACAGCCGATTCTGTATCTTTTTTCTGTGTTTCAGCAGGAGATACTTTACCGCCTTTCGGGGTAATATTTAAACCAAATCTTGAACCTAAATTATAATTTTCGGCCATAAGTTTGAATCTGCTCCTTTATTGTTTGTCCTTACAAATATTTAATACGGCAGTATTCAACTTTTTCTTTAATGATTTTTAAGTTTTTGTAAAGTTTTATTGAGCAGGTGTTGTATTTTTATGGACTTGCTGCAATAAAATTTCACAAGCTTTTGCCAATTGAGGATCTTTATTTGCTTTAATGTCTTCTTCGGTTATATCCACGGTATAATCAGGAATAATACCTTTTTTATTTATATCCGTACCGTTTGGAGTTAAATATTTTTGAATAGTAATATGTAAAGCAGATCCGTCAGGAAGCTTGTTTATTTCTTGAACCAAGCCTTTTCCGAAAGATTTTTTACCTACAATAGTTGCTCTTTTATTATCTTTTAGAGCTCCTGATAAAATCTCAGATGCAGAAGCAGAACCGCCGTTTATAAGAACAACGATAGGCTGCGTTGTTGTTACTTGAGATAAAGAATTTTGAGTTTCTTTGTAACCGTCTCTATCAACTGTTGAAACAATTACTTTAGATGAAAGAAGCATATCAGCTATATAAATAGCATTTGTTAGAAGCCCTCCGGGGTTAGAACGAAGGTCAATTATGATACCGTCTTTATCTTTCATTTGTTCAAGAGCATTTTGAAATTCCGAAGCTGCGTTTCTCGAAATAAAAGAACTTAATCTTATATAGCCTAAATTATCATCAACTTTACCGATTTTTGGCAGTTTAGTTGAAACCGATTTAAGCTCGATATTTGCTCTTGTAATTGTATAATATTTAGGTTCTTGCCCCTTTCTTTTAATTAAAAGTTTTACTTGAGTTCCTTCGGGGCCTCTTATTTGCTCTGCAGCAGCATCAACTGTTATACCTTTTGTTGATTTTCCATCTATTTCAAGGATTTCATCTTCGCTTAAAAGTCCGGCTTTTTCTCCCGGAGTATCTTCTAAAGGTGCTATAATTAATAGTTTCCCATCTCTAACACCGATTTGAACACCGATACCTTTAAGAGAACCTTGTATGCTTTCTGATTCTTCTTTATATTCTTTCGGTGTTAAAAATTTTGTATAAACATCTCCCAGACTATCTACCATAGTCCCTATTGCAACGTATGCGTCTTCTTCATCTTTTATAACGCTATCGTATTTATGACGCCAACGTTCCCAATTTTGTTGGTTTTGTGTTTCATCAACATATTTTGTATAAATCAATTTCCAAGCTTTATCATATAAACCTTGCGGTGTTATTGCTAAAGCAGGATTTTGCACATTGGTTGCACAAAATAATATAAACATTACGAAAAATATTGAAAATCTTTTAAGCATTTGTCTGAAACCCATAATTTACTTCTTTCCTATAATATTTTTCTTTATTATAACAAAATCAAAATTGATTTCTACATATAAAATGATTATGTTGCATAATCCTTATTGATAGATATTAAAAAAAATGTTTTAATTAAGAAAGATTAAGCCACAAGGAGCAAATATGAGAAGTGATATTTTAAAAGAAGGAATAGAACATGCCCCCCATAGAGCGCTGCTTTACGCCGGAGGATTGTCAGATAAAAATATTAAAAAGCCATTCATAGGAATTGCAAGTTCATTTTCTGACTTGGTCCCGGGACATGCCGGAATGCGTGATTTAGAACGTCAAATTGAAAAAGGAATCCATTCAAACGGCGGACAGTCTTTTATATTCGGTGTTCCTGCCGTATGCGACGGATTAGCTATGGGACATTGCGGAATGAGATATTCACTTCCAAGCCGTGATTTAATAGCAGACTGCGTTGAAACAGTAGCAAATGCGCATCAGCTTGACGGCCTTGTGCTTCTTACAAACTGCGATAAAATAACCCCCGGAATGTTAATTGCGGCTTTAAGATTAAACATTCCCTCAATAATAGTAACAGCAGGCCCTTCGCTTGAAGGACACTGCAAAGGTGAAACCTTAACATTTATAAGAGGTTCATCGGAAGCTGTCGGAAGATATAGAATAGGCGAAATCACCAAAGAAAAATTATGCGAAATGGAGCACTATGCTTGTCCTACATTGGGTTCTTGCCAAGGAATGTACACTGCAAACACTCTTGCTTGTTTGACGGAAGTTATGGGAATGAGCCTCACAGGATGCGCAACAGCTGCTGCGGTATCTTCTAAAAAACGCAGAATTGCTTTTGATTCAGGTTTTGCAATATGCGACATAGTAAGAAACAATATTCTTCCAAGGGATATTGTAACCATTGATTCAATCAAAAACGCTATAGTAGTTGATTTAGCTCTTGGCGGTTCAACAAATTCAATACTTCACCTTCTTGCAATAGCTCAAAGTGCAGATATTCCATTATCCTTAAGTGATTTTGAAGATTTAAGCAAAAAAATTCCGCAAATTATAAAACTTGACCCATCCAGCACCCTTACTATGACTGATTTAGATAATGCAGGCGGAATTTCAGGAGTAATAAAAACCATATACGGAAAAACACCTGAAATGAAAGACACTAAAAACGTTATAGGAATCTCAACAAGCGAAATTGCTAAAAATGCTTGGGCGGATAATAATGTAATAAAACCTTTCGACAATCCTATAACATCGAACCCCGGATTAGCGATTTTAAGCGGTAATTTAGCTGAAAGAGGCGCTGTGGTTAAAATTTCAGGAGTTGATCCTGATGTGTTTGAATTTGTTGGAACAGCAAAAGTTTATAACCATGAAGAAGATGCTATGAGAGCAATTGAAAACGATGAAGTTGTTGCAGGGGATGTTGTTGTAATTCGCTATGAAGGCCCTAAAGGCGGCCCCGGAATGAGAGAAATGCTTGCTCCGACGTCGCTTCTAGTAGGCAAAGGGCTTGGAAAAAAATGTGCTCTTATAACAGACGGAAGATTTTCAGGCGGCACAAGAGGTTTATGTATCGGGCATATATGCCCCGAAGCTGCAGTTGGCGGCACCATAGGTTTAATTGAAAACGGCGATAAAATTCAAATCGATATAAATAAAAGAACAATAAATCTTTTAGTATCAGATGAAGAATTAAATAAGAGAAAAGAAACCTTCAAACCTTATCAAAATGAAGTACTAAAAGGTTATTTGTCAAAATATCAAAGAAATGTTTCACAAGCTGATGAAGGTGCAATAGCGCAATAAGATGAAAAAAAGAGCAATTTTAGCTGAAATAATTGTTTGGACAATATTACTTTCGATAATTTTTAGCGGAATAATATTCACATATTCCAAAATTTTTGTTGAACCAAATATATATAACATAGATTTTAAAGATATAGACGGAATAACAAAAGGTTCTCCCGTAAGATTTATGGGAATTAATGTCGGATATGTCAGAAAATTGAAATCCAAAAACAAACATATACAAGTTCAAATTATAATAACCCAAAAAGACATGAAAATACCGAACGGAACAGTTGCAAGGGTAGAATTTTACGGTCTTGGCGGATCAAAATCAATAGAGCTTATGCCGCCTGATGGATCATGTAATGTCGGAATTGTAACAGGCGACACTATAAGAATAAACGATGTAGCACAAGTTGCAACGGGTTTTGTCGATATTATGGAACAAATTGAAAAATATATAAAAGGTTTAGATAAAGCAGGAATGGAAAAATTCTTTAATCAAATCAAAAACACAAATGATGAACAAATTAAAGAAATAGGAAAAGAAATCCAAAATGTTAATTCAAACATGACTCAAAAAATTGAAAAAATTAAAACCGAACAAAACGAAATGGTTAAATCAATCAAAAAAGCAGATGAAACAGTTGATAAATTAAACGAATTTATAAAAAAATAATTTTATGGTATTATTTTCTTGAAAGAAAGCGAAAATTAAATGCCCAGAAAACCTAAAGAAGTTGAAATTGTTATAGATGTTGAAACAACAGGTCTGGATTATACCAGAGAAAAAATAATCGAATTTGCAGGCGTTAAACTTGTAAACGGCAAAATTAAAGACAAATTTGAAACTTTAATTAACGCAAAACATCATATAAGAAAATCATCTCAAGCAATCCATGGAATATCCGAGGAAGATTTAAAAGATGCACCAACTGAAGAAGAAATTTATCCTCAAATTTTTGAATTTATAGGTGATGCCACAATAGTTGCACACAACGCAATTTTTGATTTCAGTTTCTTAAATAAAGCCTCAAAAAGACTTTACAACAAGCCTCTTGAAAATAATTACATAGATACTCAAATGATGTTTAAAGAGGTTTATCCGCAATATGAATCTTGCGGTCTGGATTGTCTTGTAAACGTATTTAACGCAGATAACGAAAAACGCCATAGAGCAATGGGAGATGCTATGGCGTTAGCAAAATGCTACCCCAGATTAAAAGCTCTATATTATCAAAAATACAACTGGCAATTATCTCAAATTGACCATGTTGAATACCTTTTTGAAAGATATTTAAGACTTCAATCCGCAATCAATACAATGCAATCTGAAATTCAAGATTTGCGCTCAATATTTAAAATATATTTTGAACGAGGCGGAAAACAAATCCAGTCAAATAGCGGTGAAATTTTAACCTACAATCATAAAAAAACTTTCTCTTACGATTTTGAAAAAATTAAAGAAATTCTTGAAGAACTCGGCGCACTGCCTAAAGCAGTAAAGCTTAATAATGCTTTTATAGATAGACTTGTGCAGGGTTCGGGCATTTCAGACGAAGTTAAAGACAAAATTAAATCCGCAAGAATTGAAATTAGCGAAAATAAATCTTTCAGCATACAAAAACCGGACAGAAAATAATTTTTTATTACAAACTCTTAAAAAAATGTTACAATAATTTTGTACATTATAAAGGAGTTTTTGTATGTGGGAAAAAGACATTAACATTAACGAAGTTAAAGAAATCAGAACAAGAACAAATGTCTATTTCGGTGTCGGCGCTATTGAAAAAATAAACGATATTTCAGCTGACTTAAAAGCTAAAGGAATAGATAAATTAATCGTTATGTCAGGAAGAAATGCCTATAAAGCAACCGGCGCTTGGGATGTTGTTGAAAAAGCATTAAAAGAAAACAAAATCGAATACGTTAATTATGATAAAGTTACACCAAACCCGACAAATACAGCAATAGATGAGGCGGCTAAAATTGCTCGTGATTTTGGTGCTAAAGCAGTTATTGCAATAGGCGGCGGTTCACCGACTGATGCAGGTAAATCCGTTGCAATTTTACTTGAATATAAAGATAAAACCGCAAACGACCTGTATGAATTTAAATTCACCCCCAAAAAAGCAGCACCGATTGTTGCAATTAATTTAACGCACGGAACAGGAACAGAAACCAACAGATTTGCAGTTGCAACAATAGTAGAAAAAGACTACAAGCCTGCAATTGCTTATGATTGCATATATCCTATGTATGCAATTGATGATCCCAAATTAATGACAAAATTATCTGAAAAACAAACAAAATACGTATCAATTGATGCTGTTAACCACGTTGTTGAAGCAGCTACGAGCAAAGTTGCGTCCCCATATACCGTATGTCTTGCTCATGAAGTTATTTCAATGGTTGCAAAATATCTGCCTGCCGCAATTAAAGACCCTGAAGACGTTAATGCCAGATATTTTCTTGCATACGCAGCTATGATGGGCGGGGTTTGCTTTGATAACGGTTTATTACACTATACTCACGCTCTTGAACACCCTCTATCAGCTGTCAAACATGAATTATCTCACGGATTGGGACTTGCAATATTGCTTCCTGCCGTGGTTGAAAATATGTGGGAAACTAAAAAAGAAACTCTAACCCACATTTTAAAACCTATGGCGCCTTCTATAAGAGATACAATGACAGCAAAAGAAGCAGGAAATCTGGTTTATGAATGGCTAAAATCCGTAGGTGTTCCAAATAAACTGAAAGACGAAGGATTTAGCGAAGGTGATATCGAAAGATTAGTTGAACTTGCTTTCACAACACCATCTTTAGACGGATTACTTTCAATTGCGCCAACTGAAGCAACAAAAGAAGCAGTGCGTGCAATTTATGAAAAATCCCTGTAGGATTTGATTTTAAAACTAATCCAAGTGATTATAAAAAATAAAAAAATTGAATACCAATCAAAACAACCCTTGTAAAATAATTCAAGGGTTGTTTTGATATTAAAAAACTGCCTCAAAAGAGGCAGAAAGTCGGGTATAAGCCGGATTCTGTAATGAGATAATTATCTGTCTTATGCGTTTTTTTATGCAATTTTTGTAAAAACAAAACGGAAATAGCACCTTCTTGCAAATTCAAACTTGCAGTCAGCCGGGGTTTACCTTGCCCGATATCTCACGATATCGGCGGTGGGCTTTTACTCCGCCGTTGC
>CALUWL010000016.1 GCA_944324445.1 Candidatus Gastranaerophilales bacterium
ATTCTTCTAATGAATTAAAAAAATATAATAAAATCGTGCTTTCAGCCGGATCCAGAGGAACAGAAGATTTAATTTGTTCGTTTGGGCATAATTGTGTTGAATTTCAACAAGCGCTTTGTGCTTTAAATGTTGCGGATTTTATATTCCCTAAAGGTGTTAGCGTTAAATCGCTTGATGGTGATTTTATATTCACCGATAAGGGAATATCAGGGCCTTTAGCTTTTAAGATATCTTCAATTAATGCATATTCTAAATTCCCTTTTGATATTGAAATTAAGTTGTTTGATGAAAATGAGTTATATAATCTTGTTGAAAAGTATCCCAAAAAATCAATCGGAGTTTTAGTATCTTATCTTATTCCAAAATCACTTTCAAAGGTTTTGATTAAAGAATATTATAAAAATGCTTGTGAAATAGCTAAAAAAGAGCTATGCGATTATTCTTTTTTAAAGTTGAAGATTATATCAAAAGCTAAAAATGGCGAAATAGTTAACGCTGGCGGAGTTGATTTAAAACAAGTTGATAAAAATTGTAAATCTAAAATAAAAGAAAATTTATGGTTTTGCGGCGAAATTCTTGATATTGACGGCTTATGCGGAGGGTTTAATTTGCAGAATTGCTGGTCAACGGCTTATGTTGTTGCAAATGATTTAGTAAGTTCTATAATTAAAAATAATGTTTAAGGGTATGAAAATATGTATGATTTAGCTGTTATAGGTTTAGGACCTGCCGGATTAGAGGCAGTTGATATTGCTTTAAAAAATAATTTAAAAGTTATCGCATTTGAAAAAAACGAACCGGGCGGGACTTGTCTAAATGTTGGTTGTATTCCAACAAAAGCTCTTTTATATAGCTCTAAAATGTATTCTAAAATGATAAATTCCTCAAAATTAGGTATTGAAATTCAAGGGATAGATTTTTCTTTTGATAAAATGATTGAAAGAAAAAATAATATAGTATCTAAATATACCAAAATTTTAAATTCAGATTTATCAAAAAGAATTACTCTAATTAAGCATGAAGCTGAACTATGGATTGATGAAAATGACCTTGTTATTTCTTGCGAGGATAATTTATACAAAGCTAAAAATATTATAATAGCTACAGGCTCTAAACCTGTTGAGCTGCCTGAGCTAAAATTTGACGGTAATTTTATATTGTCTTCCGATGATTTGTTTTCGCTTGTTGATCTACCTAAAAGTATTACCATAGTCGGAAGCGGCGCAATTGGTTTAGAATGGGCATATATTTTATCAAACCTTGGGGTTGATGTTAATATAGTTGAAAAGGCTAAAACCATTGCACCTTTGCTTGATGTTGATATCCAAAAGCGAATTGAGAGAATTTTAAAATCAAATAAAGTAAAAATTTATAAAGATGACTATATAATTTCAGCTAAGCCAAATGAAATTATTTTAAATTCGAATATAAAGCTTGAATCAGATGTTATATTATCGGCAGTCGGAAGAAAACCGGTTTTGCCTTCAATTAAGGTATCAGGATGTTCTGAAGAATATAAAATCAATGTCAATGATGATTTTTCAACTGAATTTAACAATTTGTTTGTTATAGGTGATGCTAAATCTGATATAATGTTAGCTCACTGTGCAAGCTATCAAGCTAAAACTTTAATGGATATGCTTTTATATAATAAAAAGCAATCAAGAAAAACTATTCCATCTGTTGTATATCTAAGTCCTGAGATAGCTTGCTGCGGTATTAACGGACAAGACATAGATGATACTTATACAGTTAAATCGACTCTTCTTTCCAGGGTTGCAAAATCTTGGTGCGATGAAGCAAATGATGGAATGATTAAACTGATTTTGAAAGATAATAAACTTAAAGGTGCTCATCTTGTATGCCCTGAGGCTTCAATTTTAGTTACCTTTTTATCCTATTTTATAGATAAAAGTATCGACATATCAGAGCTTGAGGATATAATTTATCCCCATCCTTCTTATAGTGAATTATTGTTAGAGGTGCTAAAAAGTGAGTAATTCAACAAGACTTCCTGAATATCTAAAAACAAAAATTGCTTCAGTTGATAATAAAGAATATAAATTTGTTCGTCAAATATTAAAGAAAAATAATTTAAATACAGTATGCGACGGAGCAAGATGTCCCAACAAATGCGAATGTTATTCATCTAAAACTGCAACATTTTTAATTTTAGGAGATACCTGTACCAGAAATTGCGCTTTTTGTAATATCTCGCAAAAGACTCCTTTGAATATTGATAATGATGAACCGTATCATGTAGCGCTTGCTGTTAAAGAGCTTGGACTAGAATATTGCGTTATTACTTCTGTAACAAGAGATGACTTAAGAAATAATCACGATTTTGGCTCTCTGCATTATGTAAAAACGATTGATGAAGTTAGAAAGTTAAATCCTGAGGTTAAAATCGAGATTTTAACACCGGATTTTAAAGGGGATAAAGTTGCGCTGGATAGAATAGTTATGGCTAATCCTGATATCTTTAATCATAATATCGAAACAATTAAAAGACTTTATCCTATTGCTCGTCAAATGGCTGATTATGACTGCACGCTCAGTGTTTTAAACTACATGAAATCAAAAGGCCTAAAAACAAAATCCGGTTTTATGCTTGGTTTAGGCGAAAATATGGATGAAATTAAATATTTAATTATGGATTTAAATTCGGTTAATTTAGATATTGTTACGGTTGGACAATATATTCAACCATCCAAGAAGCACTTGCAGGTTTTAAAATACTACACTCTTGAAGAATATAAGGAAATAGAAGAATTTATAAAAAAGAACACAAAAATATATCCTATCGTATCGCCTCTTGCAAGAAGTTCATATAGAGCTTATGAAGCATATCTTGCTATTTAGTTTTTAATTTTCTTCCTCTTTTTGAGGTTTTTTGGATATTATTTTCTTGTTCTGTTGTATCGATATTAGCTAATTTAGCTATTTTATCAATATATTCAATATAGTTTTTGGGTTCAATCTTGTTTTCTTCAAGAATTTTTAGGATAATTTTAACGCCTGATAGATTAAGAGCAAGGTTGCGTGTTAAAAAAAGTACAAGCTTTGCTTTTTCTAAATCGTCAAGACTGTAGTTTCTTCTGTTTTTATCGCTTCTTTGAGGGCACAATATGCCTTCTTTATCATAGATTCTTAATGTCCTTTGATGAACATTCAGTGCTTGAGCAATTGCGCTTATTGGAAGTATTGCAAGCGTTGTATCTATATATTGATTATTGTTTTTTTCTTTATTCATATTAATTCCTAGACCAGATAAATATTATAAAATTATAATTAAATTATACCACTCCATACATATCATAGCATGTAGCATCAGTAATTTTTACATTTACTATGTCGCCGGGGGTTAAATATTCGTCGCTTTTAATGTACACTAATCCATCCACTTCGGGAGCATCTTTATAGCTCCTTGCTATAATTGTATTATCTGAATGTATTTCTTCTATTATACATTGAACATATTTTCCTGTATAACTTTTATTGATTTTTAGTGAAATATCTTTTTGTAATTCCATTAAAAGTTTTTTTCTTTTGTTTTTTACGGATTGTTTAATTTGAGGTTTGAGATTATATGCGTATGTATTTTTTTCTCTTGAATATGTAAATACACCGACTTTATCAAATTCCATGTCTTTTACAAAATCATATAAATCTTGAAATTCTTCATCCGTTTCTTGCGGATAGCCCACAATAAATGTTGTTCTTATGGATACATTTTTAATATTTTTTCTTATTTTTTGTATGAACTTGCGATAGTCTATAGCGGGGCGTTTCATTCTTTTTAGAACTTCAATATTAGAATGTTGCAGAGGTATATCGATATATTTAACAACTTTATCTAAGTTATTTATGGTTTTCATCAATTTTTCATCAAAATTGGTAGGATAAGCATACATTAATCTTATCCAGTTAAGATTTTCTATTTTGTTTAGTTCTTCTAAAAGTTCTGATAGCATTGGTTTTTTGTATATATCAAGCCCGTAGCTTGTTGTGTCTTGAGCTATCAGTATTATTTCGCTTACTCCTTTATTGGCTAATTCCTTTGCTTCAACTACAATGTCTTCAATTTTCCTTGATTTATATTTACCTCTAAGGTTTGGTATAACGCAATAGCCGCAATTATAATAACAACCTTCGGCTATTTTTATATAGCTTGATGAACCAACTGTTATTTGTTCTCTTTTTATGTCTTCTCTGTAGTTATAGCTTGGGATTTCGGATATTTTTGAATAATTTTTATCTTCAATTGCTTCAATTATTTTATCGTAATCGCAAGTTCCTATGAAATTTGTTATTTCAGGTAAAAGTTTTTGCAGTTCTTGTTTGTGTTTTTGAACTAAACAACCTGTTAAAATAATCCTTTTACCTTTTTGTATCATATCCATTATTGCGCTTATGCTTTCTTTTTCAGCGTCATATATAAAAGAGCAGGTGTTAATTATAACTGTCTTTATATTTTCATCATCAGGATTGAGGCTGTAGCTATAGCCGTTTTTGGTTAATAGTCCCAGCATAAGTTCCATATCTATTAGGTTTTTGGCGCAGCCAAATTGTAATATTCCGATTGTTTCTTTATTTTTCATTTTTCTTAAATATTAATACTTTGTAGCCTTCTTCTATTATAGCTTCTCTTTTATAATTATCCATAATATATGTACAAAAGTTTACTCCGTAATCATAGCATATTGTCTGAAAACCGTATTCTTTCGTGTTTCTCGGGTAGAAAATTATATAATCGGTTTTATTGCTATCAAGTTTTTTGATTAAATTTTCTTCTCCAAATGTTTCAAAATCAAGCGGAGTAAAAGTTGAATTATAAAATTTCCAAGGTTTTTCATTAATTAAGTTAAAAATTTGCCCCTCGGGGACTACGATAAAATCTTCGTCATTTTTAATATTTTCTTTTATGTAGTTATTTGTTTTGTTAAATAATACACTATCTTGTTTATTTAGGTATAAATTTCCTATATTTGTTTTTACTTTGAATTTTGTATGAATGGTGTTGTATCTTGTATTTAAAATTGTAATTAATATTGTAAAAATAATAAAAAATATATCCAGCCACTTTTTATCTAATATTTTTTTTAACATAAGATATATCGAAAAAACAGCAAAGATATATCCAAAATTTGAATATGCGACAGGTGATATATTAAATATTGATTTATAGTTTAAAATAGTTGCACACAGGCTTATAAAGACTATTTTTTTATCTAAAAGTTTTTTGTGCTGTAAAATAAAAAACAAAATTACAATAACAAAAATAGCTAAATTAAATAAGTTGTTTAAATTAAAAAATAAAAGCGATATTGTAATTAGCGCTATTGATGTGTATTTAAAATTTTTTTTATATATAAGATAAGATAATAAAAATAAAGCTGTAAATATTAAAAGTTCAGTTAGGTTTTTTATTATGTATTCGCTGTTAAAATATGCTCCCATTGATTTATATAAAAAATTTATACTATCTGTATTTATCATTTTTTTTATATATAACATATTTGTTTTAATGTCTTTTAGAGGAATTTTTTCAAATAGTATTGTGAAAATATAAAGTATCGGAAAAATGAAAAGATGGAATATACTTGTTTTTTTGTATGGTCTTTTTTCAAAATAACTAAATAAAAGATAAAATATAGTTAATAATAAAAATAATTCAACTCGATTTATTGCTATAAAACCAAGGGTTAAAAATAGTAATTTATATTTTTTATTTAGGTAAAAAAGAATTGATAAATATGCTCCTAAATATCCCCATATTGTTGAATATGAATATGGAACAACAAAGGAAAAAGTTGAATTTGAAAAAATGGATGCAACAATAAAAAGAATTGAAAATAACAATGCTGATTTTTCTTGAATAAATTTAGTTGCAATAAAATAGAATATTAGGACAAAAATATATGCGCAGATATTACTTAAAATCAGCAATATATTAATATTTGAGCTGGTTTTATATAATAGTGCGTTAAATAAATATCCAAAACCTCCATAGATTAAAAAAATGTCTTTATAAAAAAAACTTCCGTTATTTAATTGATAGGGAATATATGCTTCTCTTGAAAAATCAATTAAAATATTTCCTGTCTTACCCCAGTATATAATACTAAAACAAAGAAAAATTACGGTTAATATAAAAATATTTTTTTTCATTTACTTTTTATAACAAAAAAGCTTTTTTATGGCAATTTTTATGTTTTAAAATACTTTATTAAGGTATGATGTATGATTATGGAAAAAGATTAGAACCAACAGCTGATATAGGAGGCAGAAAACTCCTTTCTATGGGCGGATCTTTGATGGGTTATATTCAAACCGGTAACGCCTACCATAAAAATTATTACAAGGATGATTTATATTTGCCTTCTAATCAAAATCGTAGGCAATCAAGATGTAAAAAATCTGCTGTATCTACGTTTTTAACAGGTTTGAGCGCTGGTCTTGGAGTTGTTGGTTTGTATCAATTATTTAAAAAAGGTAAATTTGCGAAAATTCCAGAATTGTTTACAAATCTAAAATCAAAAATTAAGTTTCCGAATTTAAATAAAATTAAAAGCAAGCTGCCAAATATTAGCGATATTAAATCTAAATTGCCTAATTTTAAAAATATAACTCAAGCTGTTAAAAATTTTTTCAAAAAAAGCTAATTTTAATTTTTAATTGAGCTTTTTTTGTTGTGCAATTCGTCTTTAATTTTTTGAAATTCAGTTCTTTGTGATTCGTTTAGCGTGTTTTCAAAGTTCTTTCTGCTTTGTAATCTTATTCTGTTTGCTTCTTGTTTTAACAGTGCAAGTTCAATTTTAAGCGGTGTTACTTTAAAGTTTGCTTCAAGTTTATTTGTTTCTGTTAAATATATATGTTTTATTCTTTTTCTTAAGAATTCCATTTGCTGTATGGTTTTTGCCATTTCTTCTCTATATTGTTTTCTGTTTTCTTCAAGTTTAACTTTTTGATCTTCCGTCAAATGAAGTCTTTCATCCAGAATTCTATCAATTTTTTGTTGTCTTTGTGTTTTTGTATCAGGATTTTTTTGCACTACGGGATTTGCGTACAATGTATTTGTTATAAAAAATATAAGTGCTATAAGGTAAAATATTTTTTTCTTCATTGATAATCTTCCTCGATTAAAAATTTTAGTTCTTCGGATAAAATTTTTCTTGCTGAATTAATTCTTGATTTTACTGTCCCTATTGGTATATGCAGTCTTTCGGCTATTTTTTCGTATGAATAGTCTTCAAATTCATATAGAATTACAGCTTCTTTCATTTTTTTTGGTAGTGAATTAACAGCTCTTAAAACTATTTTTTGTCTTTCTTTTGCTGTGTATATAGCTTCTGGTGTTGTTTTTGAGCTGATATTATTTAGATTGTCTTCATCTGTGTCTATCATTTTTTTGTTTTTGAAATAAGAACTTTTTAGATAATCTCTACATAAATTAGCTGTAATTGTGCATATCCATTGTGTAAACTTGTTTTGCTCTTTATATTTTTCAAGATTTTTGTATGTTTTAATGTAGACCTCTTGTTCAAGGTCTTCGTTATATTCTCCTGTAAAATTTTTAATAATCTGTCTTATTTTGTAGCCGTTTTTAGATATTATGTCTTTCAAGTTTAAAGTCCTAGAACAAAGTCTTTTTCTAATAATTCGGTTTGTAAGTTATTTGTTTCAAGTGCAAAATATGTATTATTACCCTCAATATAAAGCTGTAATATACTGCTAAAGAGCATTACAGGGACACTTATTGAAAAAATCATTTTTGCAATTGTTTTTTGTCTTTTTCTTTTTTTATATAGAGGTTTTGCTTCTTGTAATAAATCTGTTAATTTATCCATAATTTTATTTCCTTTACATTTATTATAACGGCAATTTTATTTTTTTGTTCAAAATTGTTCTTAATATTTCTTAACATACAAATTTTAAGATATATCTGTATTTCAGGTGTATTTGTGAAAAAGTATATAAAATTTATTTAATAAAAAAGGCAATTTTATATAAAGAAAATACTTTATTAATATATAAAAGATAATCAAGAGAGAGATTAAAAAAAATGTCAAAGATGCAAAAAATAGATTTACTGGATGAAACTTTTAACCCATTCAATTCGCCAATATCTCAAGAAGAATTGATGGAAAACTTGGAAGATCTTGATAAAGGTAATATAAGAGCCAAGTTCAAAAATACTCAAGATCCAATAAATCTTGCGTTCGAAGCAATTGAAAAAACTTCTTTGAAAACATTAGCTAAGGATTTTGTTAAAGAAAGTTTTTATGATTTTGTTTCGTTTATAACAGATGTATGTAAATAATTATTTTTAATTATTTATCTGAAATGGGGGATTATAGGTAGGTTTATTAATGACGTCATAAGACGTCTTTTTTTTGGCAATAATTTTTATGTTTGTGTTTTGTTATTATTGCTAATGTTTTATTATGAGGTAAATATGGAAATTAATTTTAGTAGTTCGTATTTAAAAAATCTTTCTTTTTCAGGAAAAAAATTTACTAAGAAACAAAATAAAAATTTTATTGAAAGTAGATATCTAAGCCCCGTTAGTAGCGATGTAGACTTGCAGCCAGCTAAAAAAATGCCAGTTGAATTTTTTTCAGAGGCTTTTTGCCGAGCTAATATTGCTATAAAAAATTTAAATGCTTCACGAAATTCACGTAAGCTTGATGCTTTATTGCCAGCGTATAATACAGTTCTTTCTTTTAGGAGCGAGATTGGTCATATTGCTAACCAAAGAGATAATTCGATTGAGGATTTTTATACTTTTGCAAAAGAATTTTATAAATATGATAATTATTTAAAAAATTCTAATTCAATTTATCGCAACAAACCTTTGGAATATGTTGATAATGACTCTTTTTTGGGACAAAATAGCAGGATTTATTTTGATAGCGCAAAGGTAACTTTGCCTTTTGATAAAATTCCTCATAATGTGAATCTACCTCGAAAAATAGCATTTGATTATGAAACAAGTGATTCTAATCAAATTTCAAGCGCAAGAACCTTGTATGACTTAAGAAATCATATTATGTATGGTGAATACGACAAATATCCAGATAATAGTATTAGAGCTACCCAAATAAATATTTTTTCTCCTTCAAGAATTACTGAAAAATTTGCAAAATTTGCATCAATATTAAATGCTCCGGCTACTATAAATAATGCAAAGATTTTGCCAAACGGTGATTTTGTTGCTGATTCAATCGTTCTTTATGATTTGGATGACGAGCAGAATATATTATCTTCTACTGTTTTGTTAAATCCTGTTGTTAAATATTCAAATGAAGATGATGAAGAAGAAAGATATTTTACTTTAAGCGCTACTTCTGCCTTTGTTTGCAGTCAAGCTGATGATTCAGATTTAAAAAGTTCTTATTTGGTTTCACCAAAAATAATTGCTATGCCTGATGATATTTCCACTGAAGCAAAAGTTGCTCTTATAAACCAAAATGGTTGGATTGATAATGTTTATACGGATTATTTAAAAGTTGGTGAACGTGTTTATTATGAAAGCAAGAAACTTATCGATGTTTCACGGATTAAATAATTCTATATTAAAAAAGCCTCGGATTTTCCGAGGCTTTTATTTATAGGTTTTAGAATTTATGCTCCTGTTGCATTTTTTGAAATAATTTCTTTTTCAATGTTTGCAGGAACTTGTTCATATTTGCAGAATTCCATAGAGAATGTTCCTCTGCCTTGAGTATTTGAACGAAGGTCAGTAGCATATCCGAACATATTAGCCAATGGAACAATACCGCGAACTATAACGTTTCCTGTATTTCCTTGGGGTTCTTGACCTTCTATGCGTCCTCTACGACGAGAGATATCACCGATGATTGTTCCTGTGAATTCGTCAGGAATTTCGATTTCGACTTTCATCATAGGTTCAAGTATGCAAGGTTGAGCTTTTTTGCAACCTTCTTTCATTGCCATAGAGCCGGCAATTTTGAACGCCATTTCTGATGAGTCAACTTCGTGGAATGAACCATCGTATAATTCAACTTTTACGTCAATTACAGGATATCCAGCTAGGATACCGCCTTCAAGAGCTTCTTCCATACCTTTTCTTGCAGGTTCAATGTATTCTTTTGGAATAGCACCACCGACGATTTTGTTTTCAAATACAAAACCTTCGTTTTCTCCTGCAGGAGAAATTCTGACTTTAACATGACCATATTGACCTTTACCGCCTGATTGACGGATGAATTTAGAGTCTTGATCAGCTGTTCCTCTTATTGTTTCACGGTATGCAACTTGAGGTTTACCGATGTTTGCTTCAACTTTAAATTCTCTTAACATTCGGTCAACAATGATATCAAGGTGAAGTTCGCCCATACCGGATATAATTGTTTGTCCTGTTTCGACATCAGATTTAACCCTGAATGATGGATCTTCTTCTGCTAATTTTTGAAGTGCTACGCCCATTTTATCCTGATCAGCTTTTGTTTTAGGTTCAATTGCAACCGAAATAACCGGTTCAGGGAAGCTCATTCTTTCTAAAATGATTGGAGCGTTTTCATCACATAAAGTATCACCTGTAGTAGTGTCTTTTAAGCCTACAGCTGCACAGATGTCGCCGGCGTATACTTCTTGTTCTTCAAGTCTTTGGTCTGCATACATACGAACTAATCTTGAGATACGTTCTTTTTTGCCATTTGTAGAATTTAGAACATAAGAACCTGAAGTAATTACACCTGAATATACTCTTAAGAATGTTAAACGTCCGACAAACGGGTCAGTCATTACTTTAAATGCTAAAGCTGAGAATGGTTCAGAATCTGATGAATGACGTTCTGTTTTTGTTCCGTCTTCAAGTTCACCTTCAATAGCTTTAACATCAACAGGTGAAGGCATATAGTCTACAACGTTGTTTAATAAGAGTTGTACACCTTTGTTTTTGAATGCTGTACCGCAGCATACCGGAACAATTTTGTTATTGCAAACTGCTTTTCTTAGTGCTGCTTTAAGTTCGTCAACTGTAATTGTTGAAGGATCTTCAAAGAATTTTTCCATTAATGCGTCATCTTCTGCAGAAATAGCTTCAACCATTTCGTCGTGATATTGTTGAGCTTTTTCAAGCATATCTGCAGGAATATCCTCTTCTTTAATGTCTGTTCCTAAATCGTTAGTATAGATTTCAGCTTTCATTGTCATAAGGTCAATTAAGCCTGTGAATTTATCTTCTGCGCCAATTGGTAATTGAATTGGAACAGCATTAGCACCAAGTCTATTTTTTATTTGGTCAACTACACGATAGAAATCTGCACCGGTTCTATCCATTTTGTTTACAAATACCATTCTTGGTACTTCGTAGCGGTTAGCTTGTCTCCAAACTGTTTCAGATTGAGATTGAACACCACCTACTGCGCAAAATACAGCAACTACGCCATCAAGTACACGTAGTGAACGTTCAACTTCAATAGTAAAATCAACGTGGCCCGGAGTATCGATAATATTAATTTGATGACCTTTCCATTCTGCAGTTACTGCGGCAGATTGAATTGTAATACCACGTTCTCTTTCTTGTTCCATAAAGTCGGTTACGGCTGCACCGTCATGTACTTCACCAATTTTGTGTGTTTTACCCGTATAGAATAAAATACGCTCTGTTGTCGTGGTTTTACCTGCATCGATGTGCGCAGCTATACCAATATTGCGGATTTTATCCAATGCTGTTTTTCTTGGCATATTTAGTTTCCTTTTCTTAAAATAGTATCTTTTATTATATATTAATTTTCGCATAAACAAGTATCTTGACAAGTATTTAGCTAGAAAATTCAAATTTCTTAAAAAATCCTACAAATATTGGTTTTACTTTTTTAAAAAAATCATTAACATAATATTGAGTATTAACGAGGTATTATTTATGGCTAAATTAGTTGGAAGCAGTCTTTTTACAGGCGCAATTTCAAGTTTAAATTCAAACTACTTATTACTGTTAAACGGTAATCAAGGTTTAACTTTGGATAATATTTTAAATCCGTCTTCTGATAGTATTAAATATTCTGTTAATCAGACATTTAGAAACTATATGATGACAAATTTTAATCAAATGGATATTGATGGTGATGGTACAATCTCTCAAGAAGATTTGAGCGGATATACTGCAAAACTTCAAACCCAGGGTATGACATATAATGAATTATCTCAACTTTGTGCTAACGGCGGATCATCAATGTCCAGCCTTTTGGACACGGTGTTGTCTAATTTCAGTGAAATAGATACTAATCACGATGGAAGAGTAACACAAAGCGAAATAAATGCTTATAGAATGAATGAAGAAATAAAGGAAGTTAAAGAAAAATATCCAAAAATTGACCCTACTAAGATGTCAATGTTTTATGAAACAGATACTGCAAATGATACAAGTTCTACTGATAATGACGACAAGGTTTTTAATTAAAAAAAAAGGCGGGTTATTCCCGCCTTAATTTTTACACGTTTATTTTATAAAGAGAGTTGAGATTTTATTAAGCTAATTTTATTGTTGAATTTTGAATTTCAGAGCTTACAGCTTCTGATACTGCTTGCATTTCTTGACTTACTGCTTCCATTTGTGATTCAACATCTGATTGTTCAAGATCGAGCATAGTTTCTTTGTCGTTTGCATCTTCTTCAAGCATTGCAAGCTCGTTTTCATATATTGTTTTTGTATAGTTAACATTGTTTGTATATTCTGTTTGTAAATCTTGACTTTCGATTTGAAGTTGCGAAATTATGTTGTTGACATTGGTTGATATTGAGCTTATATCATCTTCTGTAATTCCGTTTAAATCCGGCAAACCGTATTCTGTTACAACTGTGCTTAGATCAACAAAATCAAATCTTGTTAAGCTGTCTGCGGTAATATTAGTAGCGTCAAATTTTTTGTCTTGTCCCCAATAGTATTGTTCCACATTAGGGTTTACTTCAGCATGGGGTACTGGAATACTATTTCCGTTTTCGTCTTTTTTGCTGAGAATGTTTCCATCTTTATCTTTGACGTATTTACCATTGTCGCTTGCAACTTGTGCTATATTGTTGTCATCTACTACTATATCTTGGTTACCGTCTGCTACTTCTCTTGCTATTTGAAGATATTTGTTTAATAAGCTTCTTTTTTGATTAAGCTCATCCATTGCTTCATTATAGCTTGTTTTATACGGTAACAACGCTTTTTCTTGATTATTTTGAATAACCGCTGTTTCGTATTGTTTTTGTCTTGCTAATTGTCTTTTTTCGCGAGAAATTTGTAAATCACGCATTTGATAATAAGCATGCGACTGTTTTAATTCCCTTTTTCTTAATGTAAGTGTTACCCACCCCATAGTAGTACCTCTTTCTCTCTTGTTTAAGCGTGTTTAAAATTTAATATCCCTACATAGTAATAAAGTTTTTTTGGCTTAATTAATTGCTAAACATTTAATTTATTGCTTAATAAAACTTAACAATTCAAGGCAAACTCTGCCGTATTTCTTACTTTTCAGGATATTGAGGGGTAGGTTATTATTTTTTATTACTTCGTCTAAATTAATTTTATTTATATTATCGTATTCAATAACTATTATTCCGTTTTTATCTAACAATTCTGCGGCTTTTTTAATAATTGGCGTATAATTATCCTGCCATGGCGGATCTATATAAATTACATCATATTTTTCTGCGGTTTTATAGTTTAGTGCGTTTGCTATTATTAAATTGGGCTTGTGTTTTATCTTTGCATAATTTTTTTTAATTAATTCAGCTGCTTTAGTATTAATTTCGATTTCTGTTACTTTGTAGCCTCTTGATAGTGCTTCAAGACCCATTATGGCACTGCCTGCAAACATATCAAGAAATGTAGTTCCATCGGTATAATATGGCATTAAAATATTAAAAACGCTTTGCCTTACCTTTGATAGAGTAGGCTTTGCGCATTTTGGTACTTCGATTTTACTCCCTTTATATTGCCCGCCTGTCAGATACAATTTATATCTCCTTTTTGTAATATTAATTTATCATGAAAAAAATTGTTATTATAGGCGGCGGAGCAGCAGGTGCTAAAGCTGCATCTAAAGCTAAAAGGTTAAATCCTGAAAATCAGGTCGAACTTTACACAAAAGATAATAATATCGCTGTATCATTATGCGGTTTACCCTATTATATTGAAGGTTCTGTCGATGACATTAATAAATTAATCATAAGGACACCTTCTGATTTTTTAAATATGGGTATTCCTGTGTTTTTGGGTCATGAAGCTCAGGAAATTTATCCGGAACAAAATTGTGTATTAATAAACGGTAATCATATATTTTATGATGAACTTATACTTGCTCTTGGTGCTGATGTTAATATTCCTAATATTGAAAATATTAATGCAGGCAATATTTTCACATTAAGGAGTATAGATTCCGGTGTCAAAATAAGAGAAAAAATGTTAAATTCTAAATCTGTTATTTTGCTTGGTGCCGGATATATCGGAATAGAACTCACTGAAGCATTTATTCAAAACGGGCTTGAAGTTACTATTATTGAAGCCAAAGAGCGTATTGCAAGTGATTTTGATGAAGATTTTTCAAGGTTGATTCAAGATATTATAGTTTCAAAATGTAATTCAAAAATTCAAACTTTCTATAGTGAAAAAGCAGTTAAAATCACTGTTGATGAAAATAATAATTTTAGAAGTCTTATAACTGATTCAGGTAAGGAATTTTTCGCTGATTTTTGTGTTTTATCAACAGGAGCTCATCCTAACGTCGAAATAGCTAAAAAAGCTGGTATTAAGCTTGGTATGACCGGTGCCATAGAAGTTGATAACAGAATGAGAACAAATATAAAAAATATTTTTGCCTGCGGTGATTGTACACAAAAGTATGACATTGTTACTCGCGAACCGGCTTATATCGGGCTTGGAACAATAGCAAATAAAGAAGGAAGAGTTGCTGCAATAAATGCTACCTGTAAAAAAGAATATGAAGTTTTTGACGGCATTTTAAGCTCTTTTATTACGAGATTTTTTGATTACACAATATCTAAAACCGGTCTTACTTTATCTAAAGCACTTGAATATTCAAAAAAAGTTAATCTTGAACCAATAAGTGCTACGATTACAAAAAAAGATAAAGCAAGCTATATGCCGTCTGCAAACGAAATGACTCTTAAAGTTCTTGCAGACAAAAGAAGCGGTGAAATTTTAGGGGCTCAAGGTATTGGCTGCGTTGGAAATATAGCACAGAGAATTAATACTATTACATCTGCTCTTCAAGCAAGGCTTACTGTGGATGACCTTTTGCATTTGGATTTACCTTATGCGCCTCCTTATTCAAGTTCAATTGATCCGATTTTAACCGCTGCTTATAAATTAAAAGAACAAATAAAAAAATAAAAAGTGCCGATAATCGGCACTTTTAATATGTTACACTATATTTTTGGTTTTACTTGGTTTTATTTAAATTAAGCTAATTTTATTGTTGAATTTTGAATTTCGGTGCTTACTGCTTCGGATACAGCTTGCATTTCTTGGCTTATTGCTTCCATTTGAGCTTCAACTTCTGTTTGTTCCATATCAAGTTGAGTTTCCCTATCGCTTGCTTCTTCTTCAACCATTGCAAGTTCGCCTTCGTATAATGTTTTTATTTCGTCGCTGCGTTGTGTGTATTCAAGTTGCGCATCTGAAATAAGTTGATTTAAATCAGAGATTGACTCCCCTTTATCATTTGTATGATCTGTTTCGCTCCATTTATCATCTTTATTATTTTCATCTGAATTGTGTTCAGAGATTTCTTTTCTCATTGCACTTATCTGTGCTCTGTATCCATCCCTTGTTGTGTAGTATTTTTCTCTTTCAGCATTTACTTCTGCTTGTTGGTCATTTTGAATTACTGATGTTTCGTATTGTTTTTGTCTTGCCAATTGTCTTTTCTCACGTGAAATTTGTAAATCCCTTAATTGGTAATAGGCGTGAGATTGCTTTAATTCCCTCTTTCTTAAAGTAAGTGTAACCCATCCCATAGTAAAACCTCTTTCCTTGTTCCCCTTGTAAAATATTTGTAACGTGTTTAGAATTTAACTTTAGTGTGTGTAAAAATCCCTACATCCTAATAAACAATTTTTGTTTTCAAAAATTGCCAAGTTAAGTTGTATTCTTGTTACAAAACTTAATATTTGCTCTGCAAAGTTAGACAGGACAAGAAAAAAGTTTTTACTTGTTAAAATATTTTATTGTATATTAAAAAAGCTAGCATAATTGAACTTTTAGATTTTTATTTTCGGATAAAATTCTAAAATCATACAACACTTCTTCTTTGTATAAATTTTGTTCATCTTTAAAATATTCAGCGGACTTATCTTCAGAATTTAAAGATAAAATCTCGCTCATTAAAAGAAATTTTCTTAAATTTCTGGATGAACTTAATTCGCATAATTTTGCACCAACTCTTTTTTTACTAAGCGCACGTTGCTTAGCAGAATTTCCATGTAATGACATAAAAATTTGTTCCCCCATAAAATTGTGTGTTACATAAATCCCTACATGGTTATAAAGTTTTTTTGAATTTTTGAATTGCTTTTTTTGTCTAAATTGTCTTAATATTTCTTAATATTTTGATTGTTTCTTACTTTATTTTTTTGTTTTATAATCCGATTATGAAGCACATTTTAGTTATTTCGGGAAAACAATATAGCGGCAAAGACACTCTTGCAAAAATTTTGCTTGAAAAAATGCCCGAATATAGACGCATTGGTCTTGGTGATGCTATTAAATTTGAATATGCAAAAAGAAAAAATATTTCAGTTGATGAAATTATAAAAAATAAACATTTGTATCGAGATGATTTAATTAAATTAGGCAATTGGGGAAGAGATATCGACAATTGTTATTGGATAAAAAATCTTCTCGGCTTTGATAAAATTATTGTCCCTGATATAAGATTACCGTTTGAAGCGGAATATTTCAAAAATGCCGGCGCTTTTTTAATCAGGGTCGAATCTGATTATTCAAGTCGCTCTCAAAGAGGCGTTATAGTAAATGATTCTGATGAAACGGAAACTGCTTTGGATAATTATTCTGATTTCAATGTTACGATTTATAATAATTCAACTTATGTTGATTTAGTTAAAGAAGCTGATAAAGTTTTCTCACTGTACAAAAAATTTATCAGCTAATTAACTACTTCAGATTAAGTTTAGAGCTATCTATATCAGAGCTAATTTGTTCATTTACGGATTCAAGTTCTGATCTCATTGCTTCAAGTTGAGCTTCAAGAGTTGTTTGTTCTTCTTGAATTCTTGTTTCTTCATCTGTTGCAGCTTCTTCAAGCTCGCTTAATATATCATCATAATAATCATTAATATCTTGTTTTTGAGCTTCATAATCTTCTCTTGCAGCTGAATAATCTAATTGCCAATCTGCGTATTCATCTGAATCTGTTTTCGGCCTATCGTCTCTTATTTCAAGATAAGCAGATTTAGCTGCATTAAGCTCTTGTTGTTTGCTATTGTTGTATATCGATTGCTCATAAGACAAATTACGCTGAATGCTTCGAGTTTTACGTGATAATTGTAAATCACGCAATTCTAAGCTGTTGATTTCAGCTCTCAAGGTTAATTTTCTTAAGGTGAGTGTTACCCAGCCCATTTTTTTTACCTCGTTTTGTAATTAACTCATGAACATTCGACCATTTTTTTGTTCACATATATATAAAGTATATATTTTTTGAATAATTTCAATATATACAAAAATATTTACAAAACTTTACATAAAAAATGAGAAATAAATTTACAAAAATTTATAAATTAAAAATTACTCTTCATAAAAATTATTTGTAATTAAATTTATATATTCAACCATGTGTGAAAAATATTCTAAATCGCACTCGCCGTTTATTATAATGTCGCATTTGGGCTTATTTGGTATTAAATATTTTTGACCGGCTTTTTTAATGTATTCCCAGTGTTTTAGTGCGTTAATTTCATCTTGGTTTCTGATTTTGGCTCTTTTTAAGAAACGGTCTTTTCGCTCTGTGTCGTCTAAATCTATATATACTTTTATATCGAAAATATCTGAAACTTTGTCATAAATAGAGCACATACCTTCGATTATAATTATTTTATTTGATTTAACCGGAATTGACTTTGGTTTTGATTTTCCTGTTCCGTTTACTAAATATTCAGGAGATAGGATATCTTTACCTTTTTGAAGCGTAAGCACATCTTCTTTTAATAAATCCAAATCAAAGTTATCAGGTGAATCAATGTCATATCCTGCATCCCTTAAAAGGTCGAAGTTTCCATATTTTTCTATTAAATGTGAAATGTCTCTAAAATAATTATCTGCTGATAATATTGTTATTGGTAAGTTTAATTTTTCTATGCATTCTGCGATTTTTTTGCATATTGTTGATTTTCCGCTTGCGGATTCTCCGGATAAAGCAATCAGTATTCTATCTTCGGGACGATTTATTAATCTATCAGTAAAGCTGTCCAAAAAATCTTTTTTATAGTCTACTATAAGTTGTTTATCGGATTTTTTGTCGTGATTTATTATTTGTTTAAATTTTGTTTGCAGATAAAATGCAAGCAAAGATCTTCCTGTACGGGTTTGACAGTTTGGTTTTTGTATTTTATCTTTTGTTTGATTTTCTAATAAATCTTTCACTAAAGCGTTCATTGTATTTAATATAATAATCCTAAATATTTTTATTTGCTATTTTGTTTAGTAATATTAAAATAGATTTTTCGATTTGAGTGAAATTCTTTCCGATTATCTCTTCTTTTGCAATAAATATAAGACTTTGGTAATTATTTAGGGGCTTAAATTTTTCATATTTTATAATTAATCTTATATTTTCTCTTAGCAGTCTTTTGATTTTATTTCTTATTACTGCTCTTTTGTGAATTTTTTTAGAAACAACAAAACCTACCCTGGTGGGGCAGTTTTTGTCATCTTTTATTTTTCCTGCATACAAGACAATTAAATTATCCGATACAACATTTTTATTATTATATGTCGCTGAAAAAGCTTTTCTAGCTTTTAATCGGTTTTCTTTTTTAAGCACGATTTTTTGCTGTGATTGCTACTTTATGACGACCTTTTGCACGTCTGGCGTTAATTACGCGTCTGCCGTTTTTTGTAGCCATTCTTGCTCTAAAACCGCTTACGTTTTGTCTTTTTCTTTTAGTACCTTCTAGAGTACGACGCATTTTATTTCTCCTTGTGATTTTGTTATATTTTAGCTTGACATAGAGATAATGTCGGTATTAACTATATTATATTGGACAAAATGAGGTGTCAAGGTTATGAATTCAAATGTTAAGCTTGGTGTAATAGGTTGCGGAAAAATGGCAAGCGCTATATTGGGCGGTGTGTTTAATAATAATTTTTTACAAAATGAAAATATTTATTTGTTCGATGTAAATAAAAATGCATCTTTGCTTTTAAGTGATAAGTTTGGTTTTGTAAGTTGTGATTCTATTAAAGAAGTTGTTGAAAAATGTGATACGCTTTTCTTGGCTGTTAAACCTTTTGTTGTTGATGATGTTTTAAATGAAATTAAAAAATATTATAGAAATAATCTTATATTATCTATTTTAGCAGGCGTTAAAATAAAAAAATATGAAGATATTCTTTTAGATTCAAGAGTAGTAAGAATTATGCCTAACACTCCTGCGCTTGTTAATAGCGGCGCAAGCGCAATTTGTTATAGTAATAATGTTAATTTAGATGAGATTGAATTTGCTTTTAATTTAATGAAAACTTGTGGTGAAGTTATTAAAACCACCGAAGATAAAATGGATATAATTACAGCGTTATCCGGTTCTGGGCCTGCTTTTTACTTTAAAATTATTGAAGATTTTGCAAATGCTGCAGTTAAACTAGGTCTTGCTTATGATGAAGCTTTGTTATTATCTGCACAAACTGCGCTGGGTAGCGCTAAGCTGCTTATTGAAAGCAAGGTTGGTGTTAATACTTTAATTCAAAATGTTACAACTCCTGGTGGCTGTACGGCTGTTGGAAATGATGTTTTAAACAATTCGGATATATCTCAAATAATTGATAAAACTATAGATGAAACTGCAAAAAAAGCAAAAGCACTGGGGTAATTGTTTTTTTTACTTGTTGATATAATATTTAAATTATGAAATATAATCAATTTAAGCTTGTTTCGAATTATAAACCTTCAGGAGATCAGCCTAAGGCAATTAAGCAGTTGACTGATGGTATTAATGAAGGTTTTTTGTCTCAAACTTTGCTTGGTGTTACGGGTTCAGGTAAAACTTTTACTATTGCCAATGTTATCCAAAATGTTCAAAAACCGACTTTAGTTATTGCACACAATAAAACTCTAGCCGCTCAGCTATATAATGAATTTAAGGAATTATTTCCAAATAATGCGGTTGAATATTTTATTTCTTATTATGATTATTATCAACCTGAAGCATATATTCCAAGAACGGATACTTATATAGAAAAATCAGCTTCTATTAATGATGAAATAGATAGATTGCGCCATAATACTACAAGAAGCTTGTATGAAAGAAATGATGTTATTGTTGTAGCTTCTGTAAGTTGCATCTACGGTTTGGGTTTACCTGAAAATTATTTTAAAGGAACAATAACTCTTTGTGTTGGTCAAGAAGTTTCAAGAAAGGATATTTTAACGTATCTTGTCGGGGTCAGGTATGAAAGAAATGATATAGAATTATCCCGTTCAACTTTTCGCGTAAAAGGCGATATTATTGAAATTATGCCAAGTTATGAAAAAGTTATCAATAGGATTTCTTTTTTTGGTGATGAAATAGAAAAAATTACAAGAATTGATGCTGTTTCAGGTGAAATTATCGATACCCCTGATGAAATTGTTATTTATCCTGCTGTGCATTATCTTTCTTATGATGAGGATGTTGATGAAACAATTTCTTTAATTAAGCAAGAGCTAAGCGAAAGATTAGCTGAACTAAAAAATGAAAACAAGATTGTTGAAGCTCAACGACTTTCTCAAAGGGTTAACTACGATTGCGAAATGATAAAAGAGATGGGCTATTGCTCAGGTATTGAAAATTATTCAAGAATTATAGAAAGACGCCCCAAAGGCAGTCCGCCTGCTACATTATTAGATTATTTCGGGGATGATTTTTTGGTTGTAATCGATGAATCTCATGTTACTATTCCGCAGCTTAAGGGCATGTTTTTTGGCGATAGAGCAAGAAAAAATGTATTGGTTGATTATGGTTTTAGGTTGCCATGTGCTAAGGATAATAGACCTTTAACATTTGATGAATTTTATGAAAAAATCGGTCAAAAGATTTTTATTTCTGCCACTCCTGCTGATTTTGAAAAACAAGAAAGCGCTCAAATAGTTGAACAAATAATTCGTCCTACCGGTTTGCTTGATCCTGAAATAGATGTAAGGCCTACAATTTCTCAAGTTAAAGACTTAATCTCAGAAATTAATACAACGGTTGAAAAAGGTGATAGGGTTCTTGTTACAACTTTGACAAAAAAAATGGCAGAGGAGCTTACTACATATCTTCAAAATCAAGGTTTGAAGGTCAGATATCTGCATAGTGAAGTAAAATCACTTGAAAGAGTTGAAATATTGAGAGATTTGCGGTTAGGCGAATTTGATATCTTAGTCGGGGTAAATCTTTTAAGGGAAGGGCTTGATATACCTGAAGTATCTCTCGTTGCAATAATGGATGCAGATAAGGAAGGTTTTTTAAGGTGTGAAACTTCATTAATTCAAACAATAGGAAGAAGCGCTAGAAACGCCAACGGTAAAGTTATTATGTATGCCGACAAAATAACCGATTCTATGAATATAGCAATTGAAGAAACGAAAAGACGTCGTGAAATTCAGATGAAATATAATAAAGAAAACAACATTATCCCGAAAACAATTAAAAAGTCTATAGAAAATAATTTATTGCAGCTTGTACAAAGTTATAGAAGCGTCGAAGATATTGTAGCTGAGCAAATGGCTGAATTCAAAGTTGATAAAAAAGATTTGCCAAAACTTCTTGATAAGCTGGAAAAGGATATGCATAAAGCTGCCAAATTACTCGATTTTGAGCGTGCAATTCAAATAAGAGATGAAATTAAGAAGATAAAAAGTTTAATTTAATTTATGCTATGCCTTTTTGTAAAAGGTCGTGGATGTGAAGTACGCCAATCGGTTTTTTATCTTCAACTATAAAAATATTTGTTATTTTTCTTTCGTTTAATATTTTAATTGCCTCTGTTGCAAATATCTCTTTTGAAAGCGTAATCGGGTTTTTTGTCATTATGTTGTTTGCTTTTACTTGCTTTAAATCTTGGTTTATACATCTTCTCAAGTCGCCGTCGGTAAACATTCCTGTTAATTCACCGTTTTGATTTACAAAACCAACACAGCCAAGTCTTTTTGATGTCATTTCGAGAATTATTTCGTTAATTCCTGCAGTTTCATCTAAAATAGGCATTTCATCGCCTGTGTGCATTAGATCTTTTACTTTTTGAAGAATTGAACCTAGTTTTCCTCCGGGGTGTCTTTCATTGAATTGAGTTTTAGAAAAACCGCGTCTTTCAATCATTCCTGTTGTTAAAACATCTCCTAAAACAAGTGTTGCAGTTGTAGACGATGTCGGAGCCAACCCCAGCGGACATGCTTCTTTTGCGTTTGGTAATCTTAAAACTATATCACCTGCTTTACCTAACGAGCTTTCAGGGTTTTTTGTTATTGCAATTAGTTTTATTCCAAATCTTTTAGAGTAATTCAAAATGTCAATTAGTTCTCTTGATTCTCCGCTATTTGAAATTGCAATAATAACATCATCATCTGTTACCATACCGAGGTCGCCATGGCTTGCTTCTGCAGGGTGAATGAAAAACGAAGGAGTTCCGGTTGAAGCAAGAGAGGCTGCGATTTTTTTTGCTATGTGGCCGGATTTTCCCATACCCGATAAAATTATTCTCCCTTTAGCGTTTTCAATTAAATCAAGAGCCTTAGTAAGATTTTCATCAAGGAGATCTTTAAGTTCGTTTATTGCCTCTATTTCGCAATCTATTGTTTTGATTGCATTTAATATATCTGCATTTTGTAGCTTGTTAATTGTTTGCATAAAGTTATCTCCTTGTTTATTTAATTTTATACTAAAAAGCACATATTTGTTAATATTTTGTTAAAAATTGTCAAAAAAAATTGTTTTTTGTTTTTATTATTATTAGGAAGGTTTTTATATTTATGGTTCAAAGCATCGGTAACTATGATTATAGAATTCATAAGTTAAATGGTATGAAATTTAATTCAAATCTTCCTGCCATAAATTCTTTACCTTCTTTTAGTGCTAAGAATACCGCAAATATTCTTCCTAATGTATCTAAACCTTCCATAATCAATACTTCGCTTAGTGCAGAGGCATATCAAAAGTATATTTATCTTTTAAATTTTATGAGAAACCTTCCTGTAAGTGAGAATGCTGAGGGGTTTTCTCCTGCAAAGCAGCTTGAATTTTTGCTAAAAAACGGTAAACTTTTATCTCGATCCAAGCAGGACAATTCATCTACATTGGATAATTTATACGATATTGCAACAAAACCGCGAGCTTTTAATTTGAACCAAAGACATTTAATTTCAAATGTATTAGATGTTTTAGTTAATCCAAGAGTTGTAACTCAAACTTTTGGGGATATTCCAAACAATGAAAAAGCTGCTATTTTAGCATCTTTACCTTCTGATGATCCTGCAAAATCTAATCCTTCTCTTATGGATGTAGAAGCTTCAGGAACCTGTGCTGCTGCTTCTAATGAGGTTAATTTAGCTGATAATTATCCCGCTGAGTATGCTCGCTGGGTATCTAAGCTTTCAAGTACCGATAAAGAATTAAATTTAGATATTGATTTATCGGCAATTTCTAAAAATCCTCTTGAAGCAATTTCTATCATAAATTTGCTTGAAGCTAAAAAAACCGATTTTAATTTTAACAAGTTAAAAATCAAGGTTAAAACTGACGATAATGCATATATTAGAGCTCAAATACAAGATAGGTATTGGGATAAGGGTGAAAGAAATGTAGCCAATGTTTTAATTCAAAGCGCTATAATGCAATTGGGTTCACAGAATACTTATAATTCTTTAATTGATGTGCGTGGCGGCAAGTTTAATTCAAATTCTCAAGGTTTAATTGAAATTGAAAAAACTTTCGTTGAATCCTTGATTAAAAATAAAGAAATCACATCTTTAGTTTATCAAAAGATAGATGACGATCAGAATTTATTGGGATATAATTGCTCGTTTGATAAAATGAAAAAACATATAAAAGACACTATTGATATGGGTGATGATGTTATTATAGGTTATGTTTTAACAAATGAAACATCCGGTAGATCCAAACTACCCTTGTATGACCCTAAAGTAGACGGTGCGCCAAATAAAATTATTAATGGGCATGAAATAACAATTGTTGATTATAGGTACGATTCAAAAGGTAATATGATATTTGTCTGCGTTGATACTGATGATGACAGCAATGATTTTGTTGAATACAGTGCAAATTGGTTGCTGCCAAAACTTCATCATGCCGGATATCCTGCTGAAATTGTTGCAGCTGACGAAGAAGAAATAATGAAAAATGCAATGTCTGCATAAAAAACAAAAAAGGCGACACCCAGATTCGAACTGGGGATAAGAGCTTTGCAGGCTCCTGCCTTACCACTTGGCCATGTCGCCGAACGCTTTTTTTATGTTATTAAATAAATAAAATATTGTCAAGTGTTATAAAGTATTATTTTAACATTGATTTGCTTCTCAGTTGTCTATGGAAAGTTATTGCAAATCTGTGCGCTTCATCTCTGATTCTTTGAAAAAGGTGAAGAGCAGGTGAATTAATTGCAAAAATAACCGGTTTTGATTGGTTAGGAAGAAAAACCTCCTCTTCTCTTTTTGCTAATGACACAATGTTTAATTTTAAATCGTATTCTTCCATTATTTTTATAACGCTTGATAACTGTCCTTTTCCGCCATCTATAATAATTAAATCCGGTGCTTGTATTTGGCCTGATTTAATTCTTTTAAATCTTCTTGATAATATTTCTCTCATAGATTTAAAATCATCAACTTCGCCTTTTTCGATTGTTTTTAATTTGTATTTTCTGTATTTTGATTTTTTTGGTAATCCGTTTTCAAAATAAACTCCTGATGCTACGGTGTTTGTTCCTTGAATGTGCGAAATATCGTAACATTCTATTGTGTGTGGAAATACGGGTAATTTGAGTTTTTCTTGAATGTATGAGCCTACTTCGTTGTAATCGTTTTGAATTTGGGATAATTCTTTTAATTTTTGTGGTTCAAGATTGTATTTTGCATTTTTTTGAGCAAGCTGAAGTATTTCTTTATCGTTTTTTGTTGCTGCTTTGATTATGTTAACGTCTTTTTTTAGCCTTAAAGAAAGCCATTTTTTATATAATTCCGTATTTTCAAACAAATCTGAAATAATGATTTTAGACGGAAGCTCCTCGTCATTCAACATAATATAATAGTCCCTTATAGCACTTTCTATTATTTCATTGGGGTTGATTTCATCTGATATTATTTGTGAATATATAAAATCTTTTTTATTTATTAATCTGCCTTGTCTTATTTGTAATATACTTACCGATATTATGTTTGCCGATGTTTCTATTGCAAGATAATCGTTGTTTGTGCTTGTTGAATTAAGAACAACATTTTGTTTTTCCATTGTTTTTTCGATATCTTGGATACTGTTTCTGTATAAAAGAGCTTTTTCAAATTCGCATTTTGCGCTTGCTTTTTGCATTTCATCATTTAATTTTTTAATAAGCTCTTTTCTTTTTCCTGAAAGAAAAAGTTCGGCATTTTTTATTATTTTTTTATATTCATCAGGAGTTATTTTATTTTGACATGGCGCGCTGCATTGACCTATGTCATAATATAGACAAGGTCTTGATTTATATCTTGGTGTTTTGCATTTTTTTAGAGGGAAAATTTTGTTAATGACTTCTAAAGTTGCATGTGCTGCTCTTGAATCAGTATATGGTCCGTAGTATTTGCCTTTTAGGGTGTTTTTGTTTGCTTTTCTTACAATTAAGATTCTTGGGTAATCTTCTTTTGTGATTAAAAAATAAGGGAATTTTTTATCGTCTTTTAGTAAGACATTATATTTTGGTTTGTGTTTTTTAATTAGCTCATTTTCAAGTATAAGTGCTTCGATTTCAGAATTTACAACTATGCATTCAATTTTTTTTATTTGAGGCACCATAATCTGTAATTTTGGTGAATCTTTTTTTCCGACAAAATAGCTGTTAACTCTGTTGTATAAATTTTTTGCTTTTCCGATATAAATTATTTCATTGTTTTTATCGTAATACTTGTAACACCCCGGTAGTTTGGGCATCAGGTTTACTTGTTCCAGTATTTCTTTATCATATTTTCTTTTGCTGTCTGCCATAAATCAATATTAACATATTTTTTAGCTGTTATAAAATTCGATTTTGTGGAATGGTATTACTAAAGTAGCATACCGTTAGTTGTTGTCATGGAAAGACAGGTGGAATATGATTCTTGAATACAAAGTTGATGAATTATCAGTACAAGGTGCGTGGCTTAGGACATTGTATGATTTAATAGACGAATTAAATTGCAAGTGTCAAACGTTTATGGAAGAAAAATATAACACGAACAGAAATTGTTTTGCTCCCGTTCGTGTTGTTAAAATTTTTGGTTCCGATACGTTGTTAAGCTGGTTAAAATTGCGTATGGAACGTTATAATCATTTTATTGATTCTTTGAATTCGCAAGATGTTTTCTCTGCTTCATTTTTAGAAGAAGAAGATGTGTAACTATACAGTTGCAAATTCAACGTTTAGATATTCATTTGTTGCGTAGTTTACTTGCAACTCTTGGATTTTTGCGTTGAATTTTTCTTTACCTAGGCTTAGTTCCCATTCGCCATCTTTGTTGTTTCTGTATGCCATTTCAAATTCATGTGCATTAACTTGGATGTTTTTTGCTTCAATACCTTTTCCGTATAATGAAGCAGGTAATATACCAGCACTTCTTAATTGGCGTGGGTTTTTGCCTTCTTCACGATTTTCGATTTTTAATTTAGCTTTAGTCATTTTATTCTCCTTGACTTAATGTTATTCTTAATCTATTAATATAAGTATTCTAATTATATTTGTTGAACAAAAAAATGCAATTTTTATCAAAGACAGTTTTAAAAAAGTTTATAAATCAAGAAATTTCATCAGTAGGTTTTGACGAAGGGTATATTGAACATGCCGTCAAAAAGCATTTATTTATTTCGATAAAAATCTTTGATGTTACCCCTTCGCAAGCTTCAATTATTAAACAAACGGCTCTTTCTTGTGATTGTGATTGTGCTGTTAACAGAGGTGTTATTGATTGTTCTGTCAGTTTTTCAAATTGCATATTATCAGGTACAGTAAGCCAACTTACTAATGTTGCAAAAAAGCTTGCAAGTCAGCCATTTTCACTATCCAAGCTTTCTGATGTAATTTTGCAACAGATTGAAATCGAATTAAAGCCTAAGAAAAGAACAAAAATAATGGGTATTTTAAATTTAACCCCAAATTCTTTTTCTGACGGCGGTGAATTTGTTGAAATTGATAAAGCAATTAATCATGCAATCGATATGATTGAAGCAGGTGCTGATATAATTGATATTGGTGCTCAATCAACAAAACCTCATGCTGATTTAGTTTCTGTTGTATATGAAATTGAAAAGGTAACTCCCATCGTAACTGCGCTAAAAACTGCTTTTCCTCATATAGAAATCAGTGTTGATACTATGACCCTTGCATGTGCTAAAGCGGCTATTGAAGCAGGAGCTGATATTATTAACGATGTAAGTTTTTTATCCAATCCTGAATTTGTTAATATTTGCGCTCATGAAAATAAAAAGCTGGTTATAATGCATTCTAAGGGTGATGCAAAAACAATGGATAATCTTTGTGATTATGATAATTTAATTGATGAAATTTATTCTGAAATATATAAAAAGGCTCAATTTGCGCTTGAAAATGGTTTAAATAGAGAGTCTGTAATTATAGATGTGGGTTTTGGCTTTGCAAAAAATATTGGACAAAATTTTGAGCTTTTAAAAAGGATTAATGAATTTAAATCCATGGGATACCCTATTTTAGCTGGTCTTTCCAGAAAAAGATTTATGCAGGATGTAATTAATACCAAAGAACCTAAAGACGCAGATTTTGTTTCTGCTGTTGCTGCTTTTTATCTTATGCAAAATGATATTGACTATATTAGGGTTCATAATGTTGAGTTGACATCTCAAGCACTTAAGCTTAATGATAGGCTTTTTTAATTATTGTCTTCAATAAATTCTTTAATATTTTTTATTGGCCTTTTTGAAATTTTTTTAAAAACTTCTTCAAATTTTTCAATCGGTTCAAAATGATATCCGCATTCATCTTTTAGTTGAGCGCCCATTTTAAAAATTTCTTCTGACGGATAATTTCTGCATATTGAAGGACGGTTTTTGTGGTCTTTGCATAATCTTTTTTCTTTATCAAATTTATTGCACTCAAATATTAAACCGAAATCATCTTTTCCAATTGGGGTAATGTGTTTATAGAAGATATAGTCATCGTTTTCTTTTATTTTTTTAAATTCTTCTTCTGTTTCGATTACTTTTCTTCCATGGCGAACATATATGTTTTCACAGCAACACCCGCACATACGGCATTTTCCGTATCTGTAATATTTTCTTTTTAGAATCAGCAAATGATAATGCTTTTTTAAAAACCCCTTTACTTTTTTAAGCAATGTCATTTAAAAAATCTTCATTATTCAATAGTTCTGATAGAAAGTTATCGTCATCAATTGATAAAGCGCCGTCAAATGCTTGTTGTACAACAAGTTCATTGGCAGCTTTTTCGTCAGTTTCTTTTAAAATTTCAGAGAATTTTTGAACATCGATTTCTCTTTCGTATTTTTGAATTGCAGCAGACGAAATATCTGATTCATCAATAAAAAAGCCGCTTTCATTTGTTTCAAAGGGGTTTGTTGCAACTCCTTTAATTCTATCCAAACTTTGACTTTGCGTAATAGATTCTGAATTATTGTTTGTAATTTTATCCAGCATATATTCCCTAAGTCTTATCCTTACTATTACAGTATGAATTAAAATAATCTTTTTGTAATTAATCTAAAGATTAGTTTATTGAAATTATAGCCGTATTTTTGAAATATGGCAAATTTATTTGTTTACTTTTATTTTGTCCCCTAGATAGTTCTTTTCTTTGAATGAATAATTGTTTATGTATTCAATTGCTTCTTTCGGCGTGTTTGCCACAAAATAAAGTTCTGAGGATATTTTTGGTGCAAATCCGTTTTCAATAATTGAATCAAAAAATTTTATTAAGTTTTCGTAATAATTATTGGTATTTAAAATAACAATCGGCTTGTTATTATACCCTAATTGTTTTTGAACAATCATCTCGGATAATTCTTCCAGTGTTCCAAAGCCGCCGGCAATAGCAATTATTGCTTGTGAAAGTTCATCCATTTTGGCTTTTCTTTCTCTCATTCCTTTAGTTAGAATGAACTTTGTACAGTTACCTGTGTCTATTCCAAAATTTCTAAGTTTTTCAGGCATAATGCCAATTATTTCGCTTCCTCTGAGTTTTGCAGCACTCGTAACTTCTCCCATTAAACCCAGACTTGAGCCGCCATAGACTATGTTGTAATTATTTTGAGCAATTTCTATTCCGAGATTGTATGCTTCTTTAAAATATGTTCTTTCTATATTTGATGATGAGCTTGCAAATATGCATATTGAGTTAATTTTTTTATTCATCCTTTCTCCAATGATTGCCTTATAATATAAAATTATACACTTTTATAAATTTATTGTGTTTTGTTATTAAAAACATTTTTATTTTGTATTTTAGAGGGATTTCTTTGCATTTATAAAATTCTTCAATCTTGTATGAATTGAAGATTTCGCTGATTTTATCTATGAAATTATTTTTATAATTTTTATTTATTCTTTTAAAATTCCAGATGTATGCTTTTAATTCAAAGAAAAGTTTAAAAGCTTCTTGTTTATTTGTTTTTGCTTTGAAAAAATTGTTTATGTTTTTGAATTCTTCTAATATAGCAAAAGCTTTTTCTTTTGAATTAACGCTTGATAGAGGATTATCAAGATTGTAGTTGTAAAGAGGTGTGTCGATTATGCAGATTTTTTGTCCTAGATACATACATTTAAATTGAAATGATGTATCTTGAAAGCTTGCTCCTTTTGTTTCCTGAAAAAATATTTGGTTGTTTATTAAAAAATCTTTCTTGTATAGAATTGACCAAACGCTTGGTTTTAGGGCTAATATTTGAGGATATTTTTTGGCGTTTGTTGTTTTATTTATTATTTTTTGAGGGTAATTTTTTTTATGAATTTTTTTCTTATTTTTTATTATGAAAAAGTCGCATTTTGTTATATCCGAATTTGTTTTGAGTGCATTTTTTATTAATGTTTCCAGCATGGTGCTTTCAATATAATCATCTGATTCAACTATTGAAATATATTTTCCTGTTGCAATTTTTATTGCATTATTTAGATTTTTTCCGTAGCCTTGATTAGATTTATTTGAAATAATTATTATTCTTTTATCTTTTTCCTTAAAATCTTTAAGTATTTTTTCGGTTTTATCATTTGACGCATCGTTAATTACAATTATTTCAAGATTTTCGTATGTTTGATTTAATACGCTATTTAGGCATTTTTCAATATATTTTTCGCTGTTATACGTGGGTATTAATATGCTAATTTTTTCCATTTCTATATTTTATCAAGAATTTTACAAGTTTGTATATTTAGTGTAAATTTTATATTATTACTTTGGAGATAACGATGGATTTTGAATTTCACAAGCAAAAGTTGGATGGGGTTGCCTTAATTTCAGGAAAAAAATTTTCCGATAACAGAGGTTTTTTATTTGAGTCTTTTAGGAAAAATGTTTTTTTAGATAATGGCATCAATGTCGATTTTGTACAGGATAATTTTTCATATTCTGATTTTAGAACTTTAAGAGGCTTGCATTTTCAAAAAGGCATTCATGCTCAGGACAAATTGATTTTTGTTAATTACGGCAGCATTTTAGATGTAGTAGTTGATTTAAGAAAGGATTCTCCTACATTTGGAGAGTATTTAAAATTTGAATTGTCGTCTGAAAATCCATCCTTGCTATATATCCCAAAAGGTTTTGCGCATGGTTTTTTAACATTATCCGATTTTGCTTGTGTTTCTTATAAATTGAGTGCATATTATTGCCCTGAAGCTGAAGGCGGTATTATTTGGAACGATAAGACGTTAAACATCGATTGGGGAATTGATTATCAACCGATAGTTAGTGAAAAGGATTTACAATTGCCTCAATTTACTTCTTATTTATGATTTTAATTAAGTACTTGATTTTTGATTTTTAGCGTATAATAATTATATTGTTACAGGAGTAAATTGAATATCGCGGGATGGAGCAGTCAGGTAGCTCGTCGGGCTCATAACCCGAAGGTCGTTGGTTCAAATCCAGCTCCCGCAACCAATTGATATAACTGGCTTTTAGAGATTTACTAAATGCCAGTTTTTTAGTAAATGTAATTTAACGACCGGTTTTATTTGTACGGATACTTTGATTATTTTGGCTTAGTCTGCTCCGTAAGGGCGTTTTCAGGTCGGAAAATTAAGTTTACCCAAAAAATCAAACTGCCGAACTGGACTTTTTTCGGACTGTACGGATAGATTGAGTTTTTCTTAATATAGCTGAGTTACGCACCGATTTTGAAGTGTGCGGATAAAATGATTATTTTGGTATAGTCCAGTTGTGCAAAAAGCGTAAGCCGTGTGTGAAAATAAAGACAAGCGATGAGCTTGGCTTTATTGAAACCAATCGATGGCGACGTTTCAAATTCTTGCCGAAGGCGAATTTGACAGGAGCAAAAAGCGTAAGCCAGAATGAAGACCAAAATGATGAGTTTTGGTCGTAACTGTCGATAGCCGCTGCCCAAAATCCCTTAGCGAACTTGTGAGCTTAGGGATTGGAAATACCCTTGGGGTGCGTAGGATAATTGAGCAAACGAACGACAGCGAAAGCGATAGTGAGTTTTGCGAAATACCCACAGGCGGAATTTTTGAATAGAATTTTAATCTTCCAATTCGGAAAAATTAACACAAGGTTTTGGAAATTTTAATGATACGAAAACGACATACACTCATTCTTAGCGAGCACAAGCGAGCTTTAGAATGATGGATGCAAAACTCTAACATACAAGCAATTTTAATTGCGTAAGTATGTTAAGAGTTGTTGCCAAAGC
>CALUWL010000017.1 GCA_944324445.1 Candidatus Gastranaerophilales bacterium
AGAAAGATTGATTATCTTTCGAGGAGAGGTCGGTAGCGCCGCTAGCGCAAGCCAAAGGACCGTAACAAAATGAAAATTAAATAATATTGAAGTCGTCACGGGCCTGTGGCACTCTGCCGACGAGAAAGATTGATTATCTTTCGAGGAGAGGTCGGTAGCGCCGCTAGCGCAAGCCAAAGGACCGTAACAAAATGAAAATGAAAATTAAATAATATTGAAGTCGTCACGGGCCTGTGGCGCAGCGGTAGCGCAGAGGACTCATAATCCTTTGGTCGTGGGTTCGAATCCCTCCGGGCCCATTTTTTATTCAAAATAAACTTCAAGATTAGCCCCCGTAGGGATTCTCACCCAAGGGTTCTCCCCTCTCAGAAAATGCTCAATGGTTCGCATTTTCTTTAACTAAATCAACGTATCCATTCTTTAAAAGCAGGGTTTATCAGGCTTTAAATTAATTTTTATTAAAAATTCTACCAAAATTCTTAGGGGAAAGTTGATATGTATCCACTAAATCAAGTGATTTTACCATGTGAAGCGTGCCATTTTTATATTTTTTAAAATGTTCAGATTCAATATGTTTTTTGTATGCTTCTTTGTTTTTATATATTTCCAAAATCCTAATTTGATTATTATCTCTAATCAGCATCATAGGATATATCGAAATAACGCCTTTTTCTTTTTCCACCGAAGTTTCAGCAACTTCAACTGCAAAATTCAAATACTCATCCAAATATTCAGGATATACTTCAATCACCGAAATTCGCACAATCATCCCATTATTACTAGATGCATCCATAGCGCTTACCCCCAGTGTAAATTGAATAAATAAAAAAATAATTATTAATATTTTCTTCATACTAAACCTTATAAAATTAATTTATCATAACAAAAAAAAATTAAACTATACTCATAGAGCATAATAAACAATTTATTATAAGTATTTGCTATTTTATTAACAATAATAAATAATAGTCTTATTAAACTATAAAACGATAAAAATAGTACAACAAGCCATAATAAAGAAAAAATCAGCATAAATAAAAGGAACAAACCATGAAAGAACTTAGAATTGATTGCGCAAACTTATCAGATAAAGAAGCAGAAATATGGAAACAAGAAATTCGAGATATCTGGAAACTTAACCAAACAATGCCATATTCAAGCGAATACGAAGAGCTTTTAAAAAAAATAATTCCAAATCAAGGCAAAAATGTTGATATAAGAACTCCAATAAAAGGTGTCAACTTGAGCAAGGTTAAAATCGGAAACAATGTAGTTATAATGAACGGTTCTTTAATGATGGCTTCAGGCGGTATCATAATCGAAGATGGTACAATGCTAGCTGCCAATGTTCAACTAATTTCAAATAACCATGATTTGGAAAGACGTTCTATAATAACGTGTTTACCGATTCACATAAAGAAAAATTGTTGGATTGGAGCTGGCGCCACAATACTCAGGGGAATTACAATAGGAGAAAATTCCGTAGTAGGGGCAGGTTCTGTTGTAACAAAAGATGTACCTGATAATACCATTGTTGCAGGAAATCCTGCCAAAATTATAAGAAAAATATAAATTAGACAAATAAGAGTTAATATGCAATTCAACAGTAAAAGGCAAAATCAAAAATTCCAAAAATAAACTCCAAAAAAGACGAAATATATCAAAACTAAAAATTTTATTTACAAAAAAGGGATTTGCATAATTAAAGAAATTTGCCCAAAGAATTATTATATATGGGATCATAAACGCGATAAAATGAAAAGATTTTAGCAAAAAATTATTTTTATAATAAAATATAATTAAAGCCGACATAGCTCAGTTGGTAGAGCGGCTCATTCGTAATGAGTAGGTCAGGGGTTCAAGTCCCCTTGTCGGCTTTTTATCGTCTAAAATATCACATCAAATCCTCTTTTAAAATTAGATAACTTATTTTTATGCACTTGTTTTTAAAAATAATACTACTTTTATTAATAATAGTTATTCAATCGGCAACAGCAATTGAAGAAGAAAAACGTAACAAAATTAAATCGCCAATTGAAAAACAATCTGTAAAGTCAAGCGAAAAAATTCAAGAAGACTGGATACAACTGGATACAGTAAAAGATAATACAGATACGGAATTTTCAATATTTGATAACTTAATTGATACCAATAAAGACAAAGACCACCCCTTTAAAATTGAAGAAGAATCCTTGTTTGGAAGGATATACAAAAAAGAAATAGAAAGAACTTCCATTCCTTCATTTTTGCTTAAAGATGAATTAACTTTTCAATATGAAAAAGGACCCATTGATAAAATTCAATTATACGGAGCTTATCAAGGTAATTTTGGATTTAATTTTAAAGAATCGGACTATGATACTACATACGGTTTTGGCTTTATGGAAGCAGGTTTAATTGGTGACCTAAAAGATAAGCATACTAATTTTAAACTTCAATTTAATTTTAAGGAAGGAGAAAATAGAAGCTATCTTCAAGGCCTTATAACAGATGTTTACATTATGAATAATCGAATACCGCACCATAAAATAATCGTAGGAAATTCAAGAAACCAAGTAGGCTTTGAAGGCGGTATGAGTTCATACATTCTTCCTTTTATAAATCGCTCACAAATTTCAAGAACTTTTGGAAACACAAGAGCCTTAGGAGCAAGAATTGTAGGCAATTACAGCTTAATAGATTACAGTTTTGCATACAATAGCTCAGATAGATTCTTTAAAGATTTCTTTCCCGGAAGCGAATTTACAGGCTGGGTGAATTTTAAACCCCTTGGAAAAACAGACGGTAAATACGGAGAAATTATAGTAGGGGGCGGATTAAACACAGGAAAAAACAAAACTGATTACACTGTAAGCGGTGCATACGCAAGCTATAGATATAAAAGATTTATGGCAAACTTTGAATACGCATATGCAGACGGATACAACGGAACATATCTGAGTACAAACAAAGCCGAAGGTTTTTACACAACATTAGTATACAGATTAACAAAAAAATTACATCTTCTTGCAAGATACGATTGGTTTGATCCAAATAAAGAAATAAGTAACGATAACAGAAAAGAATATTCAATAGGTCTTAACTATTTCTTAAAAGGTCAAGCAGCAAGATTGATTTTAAATTACATATTCTGCGACAACGACAACGCTGAAGATTCCCACAGAATTATGCTTGGAACTCAATTTGTACTTTAAAATCAATTAATTAAATATTTATCCAATTCTTCTTTATCAAAAACTTCAATACTTTGCTTGTTGTGAATAAAAATTAAACAGCTAATGACTGATTTAAACATAGCAAATTCGCTAAATTCAAATTTGCGTCTTAAATCATCCACATTTTCAGCCATAAATTCAGTTATTAAAGTCTTATTCTTTAAGGTCAAAGAAGTAAAATAATCAAGCCCTTCTTTAGTTGTAATTCCTTCAAAATAGATTATATCAGGTGATTGAAACTCAATAAAACGCATTGCTTTATCTAAATTAAAACCTATATTTTCATTCAACTCGCATTGAGATACATTTTTTAACTTATATTTTGCAATTGATTCAAGAGTCATAACATTTTTATTTTTAGGAATTAAGTTTGATAAAATTGAATAAATTAAATGAGTTTTACCTGATAAAGAAGAACCGCAAATCAAAACAATACCTGATTTATTAAGCGCTTTTTTAATAATTTCAATTTTATCTTGCGAAATATTTAATTTATCAACAGACATAGGAGGATGATAAATTTTAATTAAAATTCTTTCACCATTAATAGTAGGAAAAGCAGAAACGCTTGCCGTTAATTCACAATTATTAACAGTAAAGTTCAATTTTCCCAACTGAGGAATTTCAAATACATTAGGATCTAAGTTGCATAAAGATTTTAGTGATTGAATAAAAGAATTCGTCAAAAGACTTGGTATTACGCCTGTTTGAAGTATTTCATTTTGAGTTTTGAAATTCACCGAAAGCCCGTCATCAGTATTTTCAAAATACAATTCATGAATATCTTGGCTTATAGCTTGTTTTAAAATTGCTCTGAATAACTCTTGTATATGAACTTCAGACATATCATCGTTGTGAAGTTCATCTTGCCAATTATAATTTTTAAGATTTTTCGTGTTTATATCATCAACTTTACTTTTTACATCATAATATTCGTTAATTTTTTTTAATATACTTTTTTCTGAAGCAATAACAGGGTCAATATTTTTCTTTGTTATTTGCATAATTTTATCAATAGAAAATAAATCCATAGGATCAGCCATAGCAACAGTTAGAGTATCTTCTATTATAAAAAGAGGCAAAATCTTGTAGCAAAGAGCATCTTTATAGTTAATAAAATCTAAACATTTTTTATCAATAGAGTAGTTTTCAAGATCAACACAAGGTGTATGAAGTTTTTCTTCTAAAAACTTCATCAAGACATCTTCGCTAATCATTTGCGTATTAATTAAAATTTGCCCAATGTTAGTATTTTGTGCTTGCGCAAGCTCTGTAGCATGTTCAATATCATCATAAGTAACAAGACCGTCTCTTACCAAATCATATTTTAATTTATCAATTGTTTTATTATCTAAAAAACTGCTATCACTTAATAAATCCATATTTCACCAATTTTCTTTTATTGCATAAGGTATTTGTTTATTTTTTCCAAAACGTCGCTAAATTCAAACGGTTTTGTAATATATTCGTCAGCACCGGTTTCTTCGCCTATTATCTTGTCTTCATCCTGACTTCTTGCAGTAATCATAATTATTGGAATATTTTTATATTTATTGTCAAATTTTAAAAGACGACAAATTTTATACCCGTTAATTTTTGGCATCATAACATCTAAAATAACCAAATCCGGAGCTTCGTTTTTTGCCATAGCAAGTCCCGATTCACCGTCATAAGCACAAATACAATCAAAACCCTTAGCTTTTAACATAAAAGAAAGTGTCTCTACAATATCTTTTTCATCATCAACAATTAAAATCTTTTTCATCTAACTTCCTCAATTATTCGTTTAAAAACTTCTCCACAACCCCAACATCAAATACTTCGTTGATGCAATACATCTTTTTTAACATTGTATCATATTTTCCACTTGTATTACTATGGACGCTTTTTTGACAAAAATCATTTATCGTAAGACATAAAGCCTCAAAAGAACTTTCTGAAATCTTAGGAATATATGCAAAATAAGAATTATAGTCTGCATTTTTAATCAACAATTCTCCCGAAAGACAAGAAAAGTTCAAAACTTTATTTTCTTTTAAAACATCAATTAAATTAATTTCACTATTAAAATTTATTTTAATGATGCCGGTATCAGGATGATTAGTTACGGTGTGCAATAAATTCATTTCAAACACCTTTTTTTCATCCGCAAAAGGAAAAATTACATTAAAACACGCACCGTTTTTTTCTTCACTTTCAACCCAAATAGCACCTAAATGAGAATCAATAAGCTGTTTTGTAATAGTTAGGCCAAGTCCCACTCCGCCTTTATTTCTATTTAGCGAACTTTCTATTTGAGAAAATTTATCAAATATTTTTGGTATGTCATTTTCTTTAATTCCGATACCATTATCCTGAACACTAATTTTAACGTATTTACCTGAAAGGTTAATTTTAGGCATAACAAGTTTATTAGCATCAATTTCAGATGAATCAACCACGCAAGCGCACACGGAAATTTTTCCGCCATCTGGAGTAAATTTTAGCGCATTAGATACAAGATTAGAAAATATCTGCTCGACTCTTCTGATATCAGCATATATTTCGGGTAAATCCGACTTTATATCAAGATTAATTTCGATATTTTTTTCACATGCAACTTGCATGAAAGTTTTCTGTAATAGTTCAAGAGAAGAAGTAATATCAACTAATTTATATTTAAAATCCAGTTTTCCCGCTTGAATTCTTGATAAATCTAATAAATCTTCTATTATACCCGAAAGTCTTCCAATATTTCTTTTTGCCATAGAAATAAAGTTCTTTGCTTCCGGTGAAATTGCCCCTGCTTGCTCAGATAACACAATTTCAAGGGAATTATTAATCGGAGTTAAGGGTGTTCTTAATTCATGAGATACAATTGATACAAATTCAGATTTTAATTTTTCCAATTTTTCAAGCTTTTTATTTGTAACCGAAATCTCCTCATATAACTTAGCACTTCTTAAAGGAAGTGCAACTTGATGAGTAATTGCTTGAAAACAAGTAACATCTTCTTGACTAAAAGGTGTTTTTCTAAATAATTCTACAACACCAAAAAAATCATCTCCGACTTTAATTGGAGCAAAAAGAGAATCAAAACTTATAGTCTCAAGCCCAAAAAGCTGATTGGAGCGAGTCTGCTTGGTTTTTTGTATAACTTCAACATCATCAAATTCTTTAATAGTAGGGATATTAGAAGCATCGTACATATTTTTATAATTTAACAAAGAACGAATTTTAAGCGCATGAACAAGATTTTCACTTGGCGTATAAATTGTATTTAAATTAAAAACAGGCTTAGATGAAGAATTAAAAACTAAAACCGAAGAAATATCAAAACTTAATGTCTTTTCCATAGCTTCAATCATAATGTCGTACAATTTATCCGTATTCAAAGTTCCTGCAAATTGCGAACTGGTATTATACAGAACATTTAATTGATATAAGCTTTTCGATAATTCTTTATTATTTTCATATAACCTATCAAGCGATTTTTTTATTTTTAAATGAGAATTTAATGTTGCGCTTAAAACATTTTCGCTCAAAGGCAATTCAACTAAACCATCTGCTAAATTTAAAAAATCGGTCTGCAAAGAAGAATCTAAAAGCATAATTATTTGCATGTTTTGATTTTTAGAAGCAGATTTTATTTGTCTTACTATAAACTCGCAATTTTCTATTCTGTTATCAATTAGAATAATATCAGGCAAATAATTCAAAATTTGAGTCAAATAATCTTCAATCTGACCTTCAGCTTCCACAAAATCAATGCCGGAATTATTTAACAGATTATATATTTTTTGCCTATCTTCAATTTGGTTAAGCAATAAGTAAACTCTAGTCATAATAAGATTTTAGCAAAATCAAACAATAACGGCAATTTATAAAATTTTTGTAATATTTAAGATAAAAATTCTATTAAATCTGAGATATTGCTAATATCATAATCCAATATAATATCGGCCTGAGTTTTTCTTTTAGCGAGCATTTGAAATACAGGCAAAAGATAAATTCTTTCTTTTGAATTGAGATTTTTTCTTGCAATATTAAATAATCTGGCTGCAACATCCCAACCGGAAACATTGGAATTAACCATAAAATCCAATCCGTCTTTAATTATTTTTTTATTCAAATTATCAATATCATCAATTTTTATAAAATTAAATTCTTTTATTAAATCAGTAATTTCACAAGAATTCAAACCCTTATAAAAAGCACACAAGCATAAAGCATGGTTGATATCTGAGCTATCATGATTTCTTATTTCAATATATTGCTTTAATCTTACATCAGGAAAACAAAGACTTTGATGAAGGATATAATCATCCAAAGTTGCAAAATAACCTTTGTATCCGGATTTCATATATTCAGCAAAATTAATTTCACCTTTTATCGGTATATTAACTCCATTTCTTTCAATATAAACCATGGGGACATTTAAAATTTGTTTTATATAATCTTTAAAGATATTGTCATAACGTTTAAAAATTCCTTTGAATATGTCTTTATAGAAAAAGTTACAGTGATTTTTTCCTGTAAATAACCAAGCCTAAGCTCTGTTTGTCCTATTGTTGGTTAAAGTATTATTTTCAAAAGGACTGTTTGCAAAAAGAGCAGTCATAAAAGGTGAAATCAAATTAAAAAACAATAATTTTAAATACGCATCTTTTTTATCTTTAAAATCAATATTTACCTGCATACCTGCCGTTTTTCTCATCATAACAGGGCACAACTCTCCCTTTTCACAGTAAGGAAGATAATCATTCATAATTTTATATCTTTTTTTATCAAGGATAGCAATATCTTGAGGAGTATCTACAGGATTTATTCCGTAACCTAAAAATTTAACATCATAAATTTTTGCAATGTCATCTAACAGTTTTAAATATTTTTCAGCCTCTAACTGTATATCAATAATATTTTCTTTTGGTGCAAGACTAAGTTCAATCTGCAAACCCGGCTCAAGAGAAATTGAAGAACCAAAATTATCTTTAGCTCCGATTAAAACATCCTCATCAAAAATAAGCTCCCATTTTAAAATTGACGCAAAATTTTTAATTATATTAAAAAGCTGATTATAAGAAGCTGCGGTATTATTCTTAACATCAAAACTTATTCTTTCATATTCAAGTCCAAAATAAGAATGATTGTATTTTTTAGAAGAATAAAATTTTTCAATTTCATCAATTGTAAGTTTCGAAGGACTGTTTTTTATATCAACTTTATTATCTGATTTATCTATAGTTAAATTTTGCATATTCAAATCTTATCACAAATAATAATTTAACAAGTTAAACAATCTACCTAATTCCAATTTTAATGTTATTATAATTTTATGGATTTAAATTATGTTTTAAGAGCAAAAAAATTCAAAGCAAAAAAATCACTCGGGCAAAATTTCCTTGTTGATTCAAATACAATAGATTTTATATCTCAATTTGCAACAAGGGATGATGAAATCCTAGAAATTGGTCCGGGGCTTGGTTTTGTAACCGAAAAGCTTGTTGAAAAAGCAAAAAAAGTTGTAGCGCTTGAAATTGATAAAGACGCAATTAATATTTTAAATAAAAACTTATCAAATAATGAAAATTTCTATCTTTTTGAAAAAGATATTTTAAAAACAGATATAGACAATCTGCCCTTTGAAAACCCCAAAATTAAAATTATAGCAAATATTCCATACTATATAACAAGTCCTATTTTAGTACATTTGCTCGGTGAGATTGATGATTTAAATCATAAAAACAGAAATCGAATAAGCGAAATAATTCTAATGGTTCAATTAGAAGTTGCAAAAAGAATAACGGCAGATGAAAAATCAAGCGGCAAGGAATACGGCAGTCTTTCAATTTTATCTCAAATGTATGCAGATACCAAAATAATTAAATTAGTACCCAAAGATTGTTTTCTGCCAAGCCCCAAGGTAGATAGCGCACTTGTAAAATTTAAAATAAACGAAAAACCAAAATGCGAAGTTACAAAACTGCTTAAAAAAACAGTAAAAGCTATCTTTGCAACCAGAAGAAAAAACATTAAAAATTCCCTTCAAATAGCAGGTTTCACAAATGTTGAAGAAGCCTTAAACAAAGCAAACATTGAAAAAACTAAAAGAGGAGAAGATTTATCTTTACTTCAAATACAGCAGCTTTCAATTGCACTGGAGGAATATAACAAATGAAAAAAATAAAAATCCAATGTCCGGCTAAAATAAATCTGGATTTAAGAGTATTTCCAAAAGACGCTAAAACAGGTTTTCACAACATAAAAAGCATAATGCAAACGATTAATTTATTTGATTATATAACTCTTGAATTAAATGAAGGAGAAAAAATAGAATTATCAGGTACATCAAATGAAATTCCTTATGATGAAAAGAATTTATGCTATAAGGCTGCTAAACTTTTCTTTGAAAAAATCAATAAAAAATATAATTTAAAAATATTTATAGAAAAAAACATTCCTGTTTGCGCAGGTCTTGCAGGCGGTTCAACAGATGCTGCGGGAGTTTTATTCGGATTAAATAAAATTCTGGATTACCCGCTTACCATAGATGAAATTAATCAACTTGCGCAAAAACTGGGGTCTGACCTTAATTTTTGTCTTAAAGGCGGAACAAAATTATGCACAGGCAGAGGAGAAAAAATGGTAGATATGCCATTTTATAACTTTAAATTATCACTAATAAAACCAAAAAATCTTAAAATTTCAGCAAAAGAAGCATATGACGCGTTTGATAATTTAAAAAAAGAATCAAATATGAGAAATGACCTTGAATTTGCTCTTTTAGAAAAAGGAGAATATCCTGAGCTAAATTATTTATCATCTCAAAATTTTCAAATGTCAGGGTCAGGACCGACATATTTCTTAAGAGATAAAGATATAAATATAAATGATGAAAATTATATCGTAATAAATGGTCTAAATTCAGTTGAATTCGGTGTAAAAGAAGTAAATTTACAATAATTCATCTTCTATTAAATATCTTGGGCGTCTTTTAACTTCTCTAAATACTTGTCCCAAGTATTCACCAACAATACCTATGCAGAATATTTCTATTCCACCAAAAAACGAAGTTAAAATAATTGAAGTTGCCCAACCGTTAGGAGAATCATTGTAGAAAAATTTTGCAAAAATTGCCCAAAGTCCCATTAAAAAACCAAATATCATACAAAAAATACCAAGCAAACAAATTAATTTTAAGGGCACAATGCTATATGATGTAATTCCATTAACAGCAAGAGCAGTTAACGAGATTAAATTAAATTTTGATTTTCCGACAGTCCTTGGTTTAACATCAAAATTTACACTTGTTGTTCTGAAACCGATCTCGTGGAAAAATCCTCTTAAAAACAAATCCGTTTCTTCAAATTTTTCCAAAACCGACAACACTTCAGATGAAACAAGCCTATAATCTGAGTGATTTTTAGGGATTTTAACTCCTAAAATATTCATTAATTTATAAAAAGCTAATGCAGAAGTCTTTTTAAACCAATCATCTGTTTTTCTATCGTTTCTTATACCAAATACAATTTTATATCCTTCATCGTATTTATCGATAAATTCTTCAATTTTATTTTCATCTTGCTGCAGGTCAGCGTCTATAGTAACAACAGCACTGCAGCCAATCTTATGAGCGCCAAGCATACCTGCAAGCAAAGCTTTTTGATTTCCAAAATTACCCGAAAACTTGATAGCTTTAACTTTATTTGGGTGTCTGGCTACGGCTTTTGCAATTTCTAACCAAGTTTCATCAACCGAGCCGTCATCTACAAGATATATATAGCTTGAATCAGAAATTTTTTCTTTTTTTTCAAGTTCCGATAATACTTCCAGCAATCTATCCGTTGTGGATTTAATTAAATCCTGTTCATTAAAACAAGGAATCACTATAGCCAATCTTGTGTCTTTTGCCATTTATTTACTCCCTACAAAGATGTTAGCACAAAAGTATTTACCTTGTAAAATAATTTATGTTAAAATCATTTCACGGATATATTTTATGAAAAAGTTTATTTTAAACGCAGACGATCTTGCAAAAAGCGAATTTCACAATAATGCAGTCCTTGAAGGGTTCAAAAAAGGGCTTCTAAAAAGCACAAGCATAATGGCAAATATGCCCTCTTTTAAAGATGCGATATATAGAGTAGTTCAGCCAAATCCCGAGCTTGGAGTCGGCATTCATCTTAATTTAATTGAAGGAAAAGCACTTAATCAAAACTTAAAAACCTTATGCGACAATAATGGTAATTTTAAAAACGGGTATTTTAGCTTACTTTTAAAATCAAACAACAAAAAATTTTTAAAAGAAGCTGAAATTGAATTCAGAAGCCAAATAGAGCTTGCTCAAAAATATATACAATTAACTCATATTGATTCACATGTTCACATCCATTCAATACCTAAAATCTTTGAATTAACTGCAAAATTAGCAAAAGAATATAATATAAAACAGATCAGAACCCAAGCAGAAATACCTTATTTTATATTTAGAGAAAAAAATTACAAAAATTATCTGATTAATTTAGCTAAAGTAGCATTATTAAACTATTTCACTCTAAAAAATAAACCCATTATAAAAAAATATGAACTAACAACAAACGATTATATTATAGGAGTAGGCTACACAGGTATGATGTCATCCGTTGCAATCCTTGAAGGTTTAAGAAAAATCAAAGGAGAGCAAACAGTTGAAGCGCTTATTCATCCTGCAAAATACTATGACGATACAAAAAATTCTCATACAAAAGAATTTGAAATAACCCAAGATGAAATGTTAAAAGATTTAATTGAAAATATGGGTTATACAATAGATAACTACATTGAAAAACAAAATAATATTTCGCTTTTAAATGTTTAAAATAAATGTTATAATTTTTTCATATTTTATAGAGGAATTAATTTTTTATGTTGCAATCAGTACCCAATGCCATCAAAAACGCTTTTAGAGGCAGTTTTATAAAAAAAGTATGCAATTATTTACACGATTGCGTTAGAGAAGAGGTTAAATCTTCAACTTTTCGCAATTTAAAGGGCGACAAAGAAAATAAATGGGCTTTTTTAGATGGAAGCGAAAAAGTCTTTACAAATTTTGACACCCCTCTTGTTCTGGATGGAACGGACAGTTATTTAACAGAATTAATGATTCAATCCGAAATGAATCAAAAAGATAAGTATTTAATATACGGTTTTTTATTTTTAGTCGGAAAAAACGGAAAATCAAGAAAAAACAATGAATTCTTGACCCCTCTTTTATATGCACCCGCTAAACTTGAAAGAGCAGGAGTTAACCTTGAACTTTCAATTCAAGAAGATACATTATCATTAAATACAGGTGCTATTGCACAATTAATTCAAAGAGAAGATGAACAAGAAACCGATGCAATGTTATCAGGTTTATTGGATGTTGTGCCTACGCTTCCTTTAAAAGAAGACGAGTTGAACATATTTTTAACAACACTAAAATCACTTGCTCCAAGTATTCAAATTTCTCTTGATATAGGAGCAACATCAGATATCAAGCAAAATGAAACCGACTTTTACAATAACGAAGCAACAATAGAAGATATTGAAAACGGTAACTTTGATTTTGATTCAATTGAAAATATGCAAAATGCGCCCAAGGTAAAAGTAGATACCCTTATACTAGAGCGCACCCAAGCCGTAATTTTAACCACAAGACCCACTGTAACAGCAGGTGTTTTGCATGAACTTATGCAAATAGCGGAAAAACCCTCAGGAGTGCACAGAGAAACTGTATTAAACGTAATCAATCAAGAATTTCTTGAATCAACAGGACAAATAGAAATTAAACCCGAGGAAAACGATTTAAAGAATTTCTTTCCGATTACTCCTCTGAGTTTATCCGATTCACAAGAAGATGTCATAAGAAAAATCGAAGAAAATGACTTTTTAGCCGTATATGGTCCTCCCGGGACAGGAAAAAGCCAAACAATAGTTAATGTTGCAGCTCATCTTATTGCAAGCGGAAAATCAGTTCTTGTTGCAAGCAGAATGGATAAAGCAGTTGACGTTGTAGCGCAAAGATTAAATGAATTAAATGCTCCGTATCTTGCCCTAAGAGCAGGTAGAGCAAATTACCAAAAGCAGCTCAACATCGAATTACAAGAACTATTATCCAATAAAATCGAATTAAATGGCGACTATAACGACAATATGACCGCAGATACAGACGATATGAAAGACTTATTGAAAGATATAAAACGTCTCGAGGATTCGGCTTTAAGTATTTTAGCCCTTGAAAAGAAATACACCGAAATATATGAAGAATTTGAAGATGCAAAGGATTCAATTTCAAAATTAACTTTAATAGTTGATAAAATAAAATTGGAACAACTCCAAGAAGCAAAGAAAATCTTTGCAACTATTGAAGAAATAGAAAATAAATACAAAAAATCATTTTTAGATAAAATAAAACTATTTTTTGACTATAGAAAAATTAAAAAACTTTTAAAACTGCATAAAATCCTAAACGAAGAAATTCTAAAACGCTTGCCTTACGAACTTAACATGGCAATGGAAGAAGCAAAATTAAGGCAAGTTGAAGATGAAATTAATTCAAAAGGTAATCTACACCAAATTTTAAGAAGAATTAAAACTCTAAAATCAAAACAAAAGAAATTAGCAATTGATATCTTAAAAAATAAAAGAAGAACAGCCATAAAAAATATATTATGCGATGCTTCAAAAAGAAGAAGATTAATGATTCATGCTAAATCACTTGTTTCAAGAAAAACAAATCTTCAAAACAGAGTTCTTGAAAAAGAAGATTTTAAACCGCTATTAAGTGCATTCCCTTGCTGGTGTACAACAACTTACGCAATTTCAAACAGCTTACCTCTAAAACCTGCAATGTTTGATGTTGTAATTATAGATGAAGCTTCTCAATGCGATATAGCTTCCTGTATTCCGGTTTTATTCAGAGCAAAAAAAGCAATAATAGTAGGAGATGATAAACAACTTCCGCACTTATCTTTCTTAGAAAAAGCAAAAGAACAAAGTTTTCTAAATCAATACGGAATTGACGATAAATATCAACTCATGTGGCGTTTTAGAGATAATTCAATGTTCGATCTTGCAAACTATTATTCAACAAATCCGGTGCTTTTGGATGAACATTTCAGATCATCAGCTCCTATAATAGAATTTTCAAGCAATGAATTCTACGGCGGAAAAATAAAAATAATGAGCCCTAATATCAACAATAAAGATATTGTTGAATTAAGAATCGTAAAAGAAGGAAAAGTTGACCACGACGCGACAAGAAACGTCCCTGAATGCGAAGAAATAATAAAAACAATTCAAGAAATAATTATAAATGATTCAAACAATGAAAAACCTGTTTCAATAGGAGTAATATCTCCTTTTAGAGCGCAGGTTGATTTAATCAAAAAAGCACTTTTAAAAGTATTTGACGGAGATACAATTATAAAACACAAATTAGATGTAGGAACAGCACATACCTTTCAAGGTGATGAAAGAGATATAATGCTTTTATCTTGGACTTTTGCGCCTAATTCACACGCTCAAAGTCTTATATTTGCGCAAAAACCAAATCTATTTAATGTTGCAATAACACGTGCAAAATACAAACTGATAAATTTCATTTCAAGAGATATAAATGAACTTCCTGAAGGACTTTTAAGGAATTATTTAGAGTATGTTAAAAAAATAAATTCAAACGAAAGAAAAAACACATTCAAAAATCAATTTGAAAAAACAGTCTTTGAAGAAATAATTAAAGAATTTCCATCTCTAAATAAAGAAGGAAAAATAATGGCAGGAGTTGAAATGGGCTCCGTTAGCGCTGATATCATTGCAAACAAAACAATAATTGAAATAGACGGCGTACAAGATAATATAGCTTGCAAATACAATGATATGAAAAAACAAGCTATAATGGAGCGCTGCGGATATAATGTCATGAGAATAACAAAAAGAGAGTGGGCTATATCAAAAGAAGCTTGCCTAGATAGAATAAGACAGAATATATGTGAATAAAAAAACCTGCCAATCGGCAGGTTTTTAATATTATTTATTTAACATCTGCTTAATGCCATCTATTGAAGATAATATTCCTGTCGCTTCATAAGGCATATAGACAACTTTATTATCTTGGCCTTTAGCTATATCTTGCAAGGATTCAAGATATTTCATTGCAATTAAATATTTATCCGGCTGACCTTGGTTTTTAAATGCATCAGTGATTCGCTCAATTGCGCCTTTTTCCGCATCTGCTTCAATTAATCTTGCTTGAGCATATCCTTCTGCTTTTAGGATTTCAGCCTGTTTAACACCTTCTGCTTGATTGATTGCAGCTTCTTTTTCACCTTCTGCTTTTAATATTGCAGATTTTTTTAAACCTTCAGCTTCTAATATAGCAGCACGTCTATCACGTTCGGCTTTCATTTGTTTTTCCATAGCAGATTGAATATCAACAGGCGGAATAATATCCTGCAATTCAACACGATTAACTTTAACACCCCACTTATTTGTAGCTTCATCCAATATAGAGCGCAATTCTACGTTAATCTTATCTCTGGAAACTAATGTTTCATCCAAATCAAGCTGACCAACAAGGTTTCTTAAGGTTGTTTGTGTTAGTTTTTCAATAGCTTCAGGCAAATTTTGAATTTCATATACAGCTGATTTAGGGTCTACTATTTGAAAATACAAAAGCGCATTAATGCTAATTGAAACATTATCTTTAGTAATTACGGTTTGACGAGGAAAATCATAAACAGATTCTCTTAAATCAATTCTTGTTTTTTCCTTAATAAAAGAATAGGTTTGACCGTCATAACCTTTTTGAACTATTTTCCAAGCAACACCTCTTGGTGCTTCTATAATTGGGACAATAAAATTCAAGCCTGATTCAAGAGTTTTTTTGTATTTACCTAATCTTTCTACAATAACAACCTCTGCTTGCTGCACAATAATTATACCTTTAAGGGCAAAAATTAAAACAAGCGCTACTAAAAATACTAAAAAAATAAACAAAATAATCTCTCCTTTTATAAAACTACACTTTTTTAACAAACATAACTATACTTTCATAGTCAATTATTTCAGCTTCTTCACCTATTTCAAGTACTGTATCATCTTTTGTTCTTGCTTGCCATCTTTCATCATAAATAGAAATTGCGCCGGAATTTTTATCCGTTCTTTCAACAACCTTAGCACGTTTTCCAACGTATTTAGCACAAATTCCCGTTTGCTGCTTTTTATTGTTTTCGCATTTTACAAGCAAAGGTCTTAAAGTATACATCAAAATCAAAGACAATACACAAAATAATACGGTTAATATAACCAAATCAGCAATAAACAAAGATAAAACTGCGCAAATAAAAGCGGCTATGGCAAAATTCAAAAAGAAAATTCCCGGAATTATCATCTCAAGAATTAAAAAAGTTATCCCAAAACACAATATAACTTGCCACATATATCCTCCTAAATAATACATGGAATATTATATTATATTTTTCAATTTTACAAAATAGCTATACTATATAAAAAAATTAAATTCCTGCTATAAATTTTTCAAAACTATTCATATGGGATACCGGTTTTGAAACTGTTTTTCTATGTCCGTTTCCAAAAATATCATAATCGACTCTATAGTTCAATTGTAATTCAGAATTTTCATAAGCAGTTTCTAATTCATTTAGAAAATTAAATGTATTTCCATCAAATTCAGGTATTAAAAATTGTTCATCTGTAATATCAAAATATTCGTTCTGATAAAGCAGCGCATCTTTGCTACTATAAAAACTTTCCACTATCGAAATCAACTTTCCATCGCTATCAAAGTTAAATTGTCTATCATAACTATTTGAAGCCCAATTAAGCAAAGTTTTTGCAGTTAAAGAAAATCCATCATCAGTTTTTGAAAACATTAATTCCCTATCAGGATGTCCGCCACCTTCTTGGATTTCATAATAACTTTCAAGCTCGCCTGTTTCATTATTATAATTTTCATAATACTGAAAATCTACGTGTCCATTATTTCCTCTTTTTGCGTGAACTTCGTATATTTCATTACCATCGTTATAATCACTATTTAAAAAATATTCTTCAGTATGCAAATTCTCAGTATCGGTTGAAACCATAGTTAATGGATATGGTTGAAATTCTCTATCTGAATAATCGTATGCAATTCTTGAATAACCGCTATAATTTTCATACATATAAGTATCTTGGGTTTTAGTCATTACCGCAAAAATATTAGAATCTGCAGCATTAGCACAAATAGAAGATGTGCCGTCAGAGCTTTCGTACCAATAAGAATTTTCATCTCCGCCAACTTTTGTATAGTTCTTATATTCATTTCTATCTAAATAATTATTTAATCCGCACAGCATACTAAATCCTCGTATAAATTCTTGTTATTATAATAAAGAGAAATTTATATATAAAATTGCTATACTTTATATATAAAGTATAGCAATTTTAACATATCTTTACAAAAAACTAATTAACTAATTAAATAAACCACTTAAAAGATCTGATAATTTTTCACCAAGACTACGTCTGTCAGATACGACCTCTGTTCCATCTTCATTATAATATTTCAAAATTTCAATTTCACCATCAGAATCCGGATCATGATTTTCATACATAGGTTCACCCTGCAAAGTATAAAAAGCTTCATATTCAGGATTTCCGTCACCATTTTTATCATCATACATATGAGTTAAAACAGAATCGAAATATTCAGCATATTGCAAACTTGTCAAATTAAAATCTTTATCATGGCTGCCCATCGAAATCACTTTTTTCATTCCAGAGGTTTCTGTTTGAATAAATTCAGAATCACCATCTGAGCTGCCAACTCTATTATTAACAATGGTTGTATCACCATAAGTTTCAGTGATATCAATAGTATATGTTCCATTATAATATTCGGTCAAAACTTTTTCATAACTATTTCCGCTTCCTTCGGGAAAATTCCCTGTTGTAACGGTGCGTGTCCCATTTGGCAATAAGCTAACATCAATCTTGGTATCCATATAATCTCCTTTCAAAACTCTCTTATGAAATAATAAAGTTTTTTCAAAGAAAAAAATTGCCAAATTATTTTAAAATTTTTCGATATTCTTTTAATTTTTCCTTTTGAAAATCAGACAACTGATAAGATTCAATAGCCTTTGTAATACCTTTTGCTCTAACCCAAGGAGAAATTATATTTTCTTCTATGTCCTTAAAACAAACATTAAAATTTTTAATCAAACAAATAGATAAACACCAAGCAGCAGCCATTTTTGCATAATATTTTTCATTATTAAAGTTTTTAATACAAGTAAATACAAAATCGTAATCATCATCAATAAAATACATAAGTAAAACCACGTAACAAAAACGAGATTCAAATTCATCCGAGGAATTTAAATATTTATTTAAAAGCTTTTTTGTTCTTTCTTTATCTTTTTTCAAAAATTTAGCAGAAGCACATAAAGTATCACATGTTGACCAATTGGTTATTTTGGGAATAAATTTTTCCAATAAATAAAAAGCCTCATCATCATTTGTAATCATTCCGATTAACATAGCTTCAATTATGGTAAGTTCAAAAAATTCATTATCATTTTGATTTAAAAAAAGATTGTAATTACCTTTTGAAATTCTTTTAGCAATTTTTCTTAAAACAGGTAATCGAACACCAAGAATATTATCTGTATTCGGAAGCAGCTTAGATGAAAATGCCTGATACTTTTTATCGGATAATTCCATCAACTCTTTTTTTAAATCATTTATCATAACAAATCTACAATAACAACTCCGTCTTTACCTTCTGTTTCATCACCATATCTGAATTTTGCAACATAAGGAGATGTTTTTAAATATTCATTAACAGCACTCTTTAGCACTCCTGTTCCGTATCCATGAATAACGGTTATTTGATTTAAGCCCCTAAGACTTGCTTTATCCAATTTTTCATCCAGATATTCAATCGCATCCAATGCCCTCATTCCTCTTAAATCAAGTCTTGATAATAAATTATCATCATTATTAAAAGTTACTTGCACCTTTTTTAAATGTGGAGCAACTTTTTTATCAGTTTTAGCTAATTCATCTAATTTAACTTTTGATTTAATGTTTCCGATTTTAACCTGAACAAAACCTTTCTTATCAGGCAAACTATCTAGTATAACCACTTGATTTAACTTTTTAATTAAAACATTTTGCCCGACTTTTAAAGAAGCGATATCAAGCTTAGGATATTTTTGAGCTATTTCATCATCGCTTTTTGAAAATTCATCTCTTATGGCATTCTCTAATTTGCTTAATCTATTGTATGCACGCATAGCAACTTTTGTGGATTTATCTTTTCTTATTTCATCCATGATTTCTTTAATTTCGCTGCGGGCATCATCCAGTTGATTTTGAAATTTCTTTTTAAAATTATCAAGGGATTTTTTCTTATTTTTCTTTATTTCACTTAATTTTTCATCAATTTCTGCTTTAGCTTGACGGGATTTTTCCAAATTTTCACCCGTTTCTTTTTCTTTTTTAATAAGCTCCAAATTTGTTTTTTCAATTTGAGCAAACATTTTAGATGAAGCAGAATTTCCTTCAAGAAAATATTTTCTGGCGTTTTCAATAATAGATGAATTTAAACCCAATTGAGAAGATATATCTATGGCGTTAGACGTTCCTGAAATTCCAAAAATCAACTTATAGGTTGGTTTTAGGGTATCAATATCAAACAATACTGTTGCATTTTCAAAATACGAATTTGTATATTTTAAAGTTTTTAATTCACCTAAGTGCGTAGTAATTATTGCATTAGCCTCAATTGAGGCAATGTATTCTAGTATTGCGCGAGATAAACAAGCGCCTTCCATAGGATCAGTTCCGGAACCGAGTTCATCAAACAAAATTAAAGATTCAGAATTAATATTTGATAAAATATCAGAAATATTTTTAATGTGAGCGCTAAAAGTTGAAAAACCTTGCTCTAAGCTTTGTTCGGTTGAAATATCGCAATAAATTTCGCTATATGGAAAAATCTTAGCGCCTAAACAAGGTATATGAAGCCCTGCTTTAGTCATCAAAACAAACAAACCGACTGTTTTTAGAGCAACGGTTTTTCCTCCGGTGTTAGAACCTGTAATTAAAACAACTCCACAGTGATTTTTGGATTTTTCGCCCAATATAAAGTCATTTTCCACGATTTCATCTTTGACACCTACAAGCAGAGGGTGGCGCATTGATTGTATATCAATTATTTTTTCTTTTGATAATTCAGCAGGTACAGCATTTAAAAAGATTGAATATCTTGCTTTTGCAAATATAATATCTAAATTTATAAGGATATTTTGATTTTCTTTAAGCTCGTTATAAATGCTTTTAAATCTTTCGCCTAAAGAGGCTAAAATTCTATCAATTTCAGCTTTTATTTCTATTTCGATTGAGCGCAATTTATTAGAATAAGGAACCAGAGAACTTGGTTCAATAAAATATGTTAAATTAGTAGATGAAACATCATGAACAATACCCGAAACCTTATTTTTACAACTTGCTTTAACTTGAAAAACAGGACGATTATCTCTAATTGAAACAACAGTATCTTGCAAGTTGTCAACAAAAGAATGATTTTGCAACAAAAGATTTATAGCATTTTTTAAATTTTCCTTATTATCACGATATGAATTTCTCAAAGATTTTAGTTCGCAACTTGCGCTATCCTTTATATTTAAATCGGAATCAAATATTGAAAATACTTCATCTTCAAAATTTTTATCAGTATATAAATTTTGTATTATTTTTAAAAAATCATCATAGTTAAATTTTGATAAATAATTTTTAACAAGGCGGGCATTTTTTAAATTATTAGCAAGCTCAATTATTTCTTCTGCTAAAAAAGATCTGTTTTTAAATATTGTATCAATATCTGCTATATCAGATAAAGGCAGACTTGATTGCGTATCATCGATTATTTTTCTAGCTAAAGTTGTAAGATTTAAACTGTATTCAATTTGTTTAGCCAAATTTAAAACCTGTAAATTTTTGCATTCTTCTTTTGCAAGAGAAGAAATTGCAAATTTAGATAAATTCGATAATACTTTATCAAATTCAAGCGCTAAATAATGATTGTTTTTTGTTATCACTTTGTCCATAAAAAAATTGTAGCAAAAATATAAAATAAAAAAGAGCGGTAAATTTTACCGCTCAATATTTTATTTAAAAATAACTATTTTGTCATTGCATTTTGAACTGCAACTGCAACTGCAACAGTAGCACCAACCATAGGGTTATTTCCCATACCGATAACACCCATCATTTCAACGTGTGCAGGAACAGAAGATGAACCTGCAAATTGTGCGTCTCCGTGCATTCTTCCCATAGTATCTGTCATACCATAGCTTGCAGGACCTGCTGCAACGTTATCCGGATGAAGCGTTCTGCCTGTTCCGCCGCCTGAAGCAACAGAGAAGTATTTTCTGCCATTTTCAAAGCACCATTTTTTATATGTACCTGCAACAGGGTGTTGGAAACGAGTCGGGTTAGTTGAATTACCTGTAATTGAAACATCAACTCCTTCTTTCATCATAATAGCAACGCCTTCAGATACATCATCAGCACCGTAGCATTTTACTTTTGCTCTTTCACCATTTGAAAAAGGAGTTTCTTTAACAACTTTTAATTCACCGGTTTTATAGTCATATTCTGTTTCAACATGAGTAAAACCATTTATTCTTGAAATTATATAAGCAGCGTCTTTTCCAAGACCATTTAAAATTACTCTTAAAGGTTCTTTTCTTACTTTATTAGCATTTCTTGCAATACCAATAGCACCTTCAGCCGCTGCAAAAGATTCGTGCCCAGCTAAGAAACAGAAGCATTTTGTTTCTTCTCTTAAAAGCATAGCTCCCAAGTTACCGTGTCCAAGACCAACTTTTCTTGTGTCGCCAACAGAACCCGGAACGGCGAAAGCTTGTAAACCTATACCGATTGCTTCTGCTGCATCAGCAGCGTTAGTTATGCCTTTTTTAATTGCAATAGCGCAACCTAAAGTATATGCCCAAGAAGCATTATCAAAAGCAATAGGTTGAATACCTTTTACTATTTCATCAACATTAATTCCTTTAGATAAGCACAACTCATTAGCTTCATCCAAAGAAGAAAAACCGTATTCTTTAAGCACTTTATCAAGTGTTTCTTTACGTCTATCTTGTCCTTCAAATTTTGCCATATTATATTTTCCTTTATATCTTAAACTACAAACTATTTTTTACGAGGGTCAATCGTTTTAACAGCATCTGCAAATCTGCCGTATGTACCGATATTTTTTTCATAAGCTTCTTTAGCGTCAACGCCTGCTTTAATAGCATCCATAACCTTGCCAAGGTTAACAAATTTGTAGCCTATTACTTCATCATTTTTATCCAAACCAAGTTCCAAAATATAACCTTCAGTTAAAGATAAATATCTGACGCCTTTTTGTTTTGTAGAGTGAATTGTACCAACCATAGAGCACAAGCCTTTTCCTAAATCTTCAAGACCTGCTCCAACAGGAAGACCGTTTTCAGAAAAAGCTGTTTGAGTTCTTCCGTATACGATTTGAAGGAATAATTCTCTCATTGCAACGTTAATAGCATCGCAAACAAGGTCAGTATTCAATGCTTCCAAAATTGTTTTTCCGGGAAGAATTTCTCCTGCCATTGCAGCAGAATGTGTCATGCCTGAACATCCGATTGTTTCAACAAGAGCTTCTTGAATAACGCCGTCTTTAACGTTTAATGTTAATTTGCAAGTACCTTGTTGAGGTGCGCAACATCCGCAACCATGAGTTAAACCTGAAATATCTTTAATTTCTTTACATTTTGTCCATAAACCTTCTTGCGGAATTGGAGCCGGTGAACCTTTAACGCCACGAGCCACGCAACATTTTTCTTCAATTTCCGAAGTTACTTGAATACGATCCATTTGACCTCCTTATTTACTAAACATTCACCAAATATTGTAATATAAACAAATTTTAATTGCCAAACAAAAATTTTGGCAAAAAAAGTTATTCATGTTTTTTATTATATTATCAAAGGCAAAATATGGATAATCTAAGTATAAATCAGATAAATAAACAAAACGGATTTTACCTTGTTAAAAAACAGGTAAAAACCGCAAATAACAATGCACAAAACAATACACAAATACACCCCTATCCAATTTAAATTAAACGAAACAAACGCGGGTATTCAATCCATAAGTTTATATAATGAAATTTTAGAAAGCATTACACCGCAAGATATCCAAAAAGCAGCAAATTATGTCTTTTCAACTTATCCTGATTATGCAATTGATGCTAATAAAGAAGCAATAGAAAAAAATATCAATTATTTTAACAATCTTGCAAAGACCCGATAGATTTAAAATAATTTTTAAGATAAATGCAAATCTACACTTCCTTCCAGAAATACAATCTATACATGCTCTCATCATGAGGGTTACAACCTAATTTATGCTCTAATTTAGCTTCAAATTCCTGTTTCAATCTTTCCATTTCAGGAGTCAACTCATTTAATAGTTCAAATCTCGCACCCGGATCCATTAATATTTCTTCCTCATCTAAATAATTTTGCGTAGTATATTTATTATCATACCTTATCCCTTTTTGCGCATCGATAATTTTATGCCCTTTTTTTACCTGAATAATATTAAATGGCTGTTCACCAAAAAGAGATTGTTTAACACCCATATCAACCAGAGCGTCCGCAGTTTGGGAAGTTGATAGATAACCCTTTTGTGTTGCTATACCATCAATAAGCCTATTAGAGATAAGACCATACCTATAAACAGATCCGGAATAAACGCCAGCCTTATCATCAAGTTTTTTTAACGCATAATCCAATAATTTAATATAATCTCTCAAAACTTCCGGAGGATACAGAGCAAGAAAAAAATCCAATTCTTCGCTATGAGAATTTGGATCAAATTTTCTTAAAAAAGTATTTATGTATCCATGTATATCGCAATCACCCACATAAGGCATTAGCCCCTGTTCATAAACATTAGAATCTTTAGGTTCCCAAGCAGACTTCCAATGTTTAGACTGTTTTAATTTTTCAAGAAGTTTGACATATTCTTCATCAGAAGTTATTGCATCAATATCAGTCCCGCGAACCTTTAATTTTTTTGCGGCTTCACTTATTACAGAAGAAGCAGCAGCTTCAGCTTTTTTATGGGAAAATAATTTTCTAACATCAGGTAAAAACGCTGAAACTTTGGCAATATTTCCCTTAAAGGTTAAAGAAGTTATTAAAGGTTCATCAGCATAGGCGGTTTTTGAAACTTTTACAATATCTTTATTGTTCAGGTTTTGTCTTGTTAAATTCTGTCTATATTTAACATTATAAACCGGCATATTTAACGTTATATTTTTATGATTCATAATATTATAAAAAAATAATCAACTATAAAATTGCTCAAAACATCAATAACAACAGAAAAAAACCTTCATTTATTTTAACAATCTTGCAAAGACCCGATAGATTTAAAATAATTTTTAAGATAAATGCAAATCTACACTTCCCTCCAGAAATACAATCTATACATGCTCTTATTATGAAGATTGCAATCTAATTCACGCCCTAATTTAGCTTCAAATTCCTGTTTCAATCTTTCCATTTCAGGAGTCAACTCATTTAATAGTTCAAATCTCGCACCCGGATCCATTAATATTTCTTCCTCATCTAAATAATTTTGCGTAGTATATTTATTATCATACCTTATCCCTTTTTGCGCATCGATAATTTTATGCCCTTTTTTTACCTGAATAATATTAAATGGCTGTTCACCAAAAAGAGATTGTTTAACACCCATATCAACCAGAGCGTCCGCAGTTTGGGAAGTTGATAGATAACCCTTTTGTGTTGCTATACCATCAATAAGCCTATTAGAGATAAGACCATACCTATAAACAGATCCGGAATAAACGCCAGCCTTATCATCAAGTTTTTTTAACGCATAATCCAATAATTTAATATAATCTCTCAAAACTTCCGGAGGATACAGAGCAAGAAAAAAATCCAATTCTTCGCTATGAGAATTTGGATCAAATTTTCTTAAAAAAGTATTTATGTATCCATGTATATCGCAATCACCCACATAAGGCATTAGCCCCTGTTCATAAACATTAGAATCTTTAGGTTCCCAAGCAGACTTCCAATGTTTAGACTGTTTTAATTTTTCAAGAAGTTTGACATATTCTTCATCAGAAGTTATTGCATCAATATCAGTCCCGCGAACCTTTAATTTTTTTGCGGCTTCACTTATTACAGAAGAAGCAGCAGCTTCAGCTTTTTTATGGGAAAATAATTTTCTAACATCAGGTAAAAACGCTGAAACTTTGGCAATATTTCCCTTAAAGGTTAAAGAAGTTATTAAAGGTTCATCAGCATAGGCGGTTTTTGAAACTTTTACAATATCTTTATTGTTCAGGTTTTGTCTTGTTAAATTCTGTCTATATTTAACATTATAAACCGGCATATTTAAGATTACGTCTTGGTGATTCATAATATTATAAAAAAATAATCAACTATAAAATTGCTCAAAACATCAATAACAACAGAAAAAAACTTTATTTATTTTAACAATCTTGCAAAGACCCGATAAAAAAGTTTAATATATTTTAAATACATTTTTAAAGGGGATTATATTTATGAAAGATGAAACAAAATGTCTGCACTCAGGGTACAGTCCAAATAATGGCGGTCCTGGGGTAATGCCTATATATCAAAGTACGACATTTAGATTTAATTCAACGCAAGAAATAGCTGCAGTATTTGATGATCCTACTAAAGCACATATTTATTCCCGTTTTACAAATCCTACAGTTGATTGTGTCGAAAAGAAAATTGCCGATCTTGAAAACGGCGTTGCTGCAATGTGTACAACATCAGGTCAGGCCGCTTCATTAATATCAATTCTCAATTTAGCTTCAAGCGGGGATAGAATTTTATCCACAAGTGCCATATATGGAGGAACAGTAAATCTATTTGCCGTAACTTTAAAAAAATTCGGAATAACTGTCGATTTTATAGATGTAGATAGCAGTGAAGATGAAATTCAATCAGCAATAAAACCAAACACCAAAGCAATTTTCGGTGAAACTTTATCAAACCCTTCTTTGCAAGTTCTTGATATAGAAAAATTTTCTAAAATTGCACACAAAAACAATATACCGTTAATAATAGATAATACATTCCCAACACCAATACTGTGCAAGCCTATTAATTTTGGGGCAGACATTGTTATACATTCAACAACAAAATATATGGATGGACATGCGCTGCAAGTAGGAGGAGTTATAGTTGATTCGGGTAAATTTGATTTCACCAAAGGTAATTTTCCGGATTTTACACAACCTGATGAATCATACCATGGCACAATATACACAAAAGATTATCCCGCTTGCCCTTATATAATCAAGGCAAGAGCTCAGTTAATGAGAGATTTTGGCTGCTATCCTTCAGGTATGAGCGGATTTTTATTAAATATAGGGCTTGAAACACTGGCTCTTAGAATGGAAAGATATTGTGAAAACGGGTTAAAACTGGCTGAATTTTTAAATAAACATCCAAAAATTAAATCTATAAATTACCCCGGATTAAAAACAGATAAATATTACACTCTTGCTCAAAAATATTTACCAAAAGGAACTTCAGGGGTTATGAGCATAACTCTTGACGGAAATCGGGAAGATACAATTAAATTTATGGATAAATTAAAACTAGCATCAAAAGAAGTTCACGTTGCAGATATAAGAACCTGCGTGCTTCATCCTGCAAGCGCCACTCACAGGCAACTAACCGATGAACAGCTTGTTGCTTGCGGGATAAATCCTTCAATGGTAAGAGTTTCAGCAGGACTTGAAAATATTGATGATATAATTCAAGATTTTGAACAAGCACTTTTATGATATAAAAATTTTAAAAAACTCTTTAATTTGAGGCAAGAAAAATAAACATAAAAAAGCTGCAAAAATAAGAGCAGGACCAAACGGCAAAAGACAATAAGGAGGATTTTCAATATTCTCCTTATTTTCGTTTTTATCTAAAATCATTTTTTTAGTTCTTATTTCAAATAAAATATTTTTCAATGCCCAAATCAACAAAGCCGATATAAAAATTGCAAAAAAAAGATAAAAAGAATTATTAATATCAATATAATTTAAAATAATTAATAAAAATATTGAAAACAAAACAATTAAATAAGCAACAGAAAGTTGAATTTTCCTTTGTTTATAAGAATTAATGATTAATAAGGGAATAGAACCTACACATTGAATTAAAAAACTTAATACTGCAACAACAAGAAAAATTTTAATTCCAAACAACATGCCAATTCCGATTGCAATAAGGCTATCGCCCTCGCCAAACATTCTAAAACCAATTAATTTTCTACTTGCAAAAGAGAAAATTTCAAAAAATAAAAAACCGAATATTCCGCCTAATAACGATTGAACTATTGTTAAATCGGAAAATTTAAATACGGAATACAAAAAAGCAACAAAAGCCAAAAGATAAGCATGATAATCCAATATAACAGTCTCTTTAAAATCGGTAGCACTCAAAACGATAAAAAGAGATAAAATAAAACAAACTAAAGCAAACTTTAAGGTTAAGCCAAAAGCTAAAAAACTTCCCAAAAAACATAATCCCGATATAAATTCAATCAAAGGATATTGAAAAGATATGTGTTCTTTACAAAAAGCACATTTTCCTCTTAAAAAAATATAAGAAACAAGAGGGATATTCATATACCAAGCAAGTTGATTTTGGCATTTGGGACATCTGGAGCGACCAAATACAATATCTTCACCTGAAAGCCCTCTTAAAATCGCAACATTTAAAAAACTTCCAATACACAAGCCTAATATAAAAACATAGAAAGCAACAATTCCAAAAGGAAGGTTATTCATAAGTCTTCAAACCTTTTCTTGAAATTACTTCAAAAAGTTTTGAAAGAGCTTTTTTAAGCTTTCTTGACACTTGCATTTGACTAATGCCTAATTTTTCCGAAATTTCTCTTTGATTTAAACCTTCGTAATAATTCAAAACAACGAGCTTTTGTTCTAATGGCTCAAGTTTTCTTATAGCATCATCCAGAATCATTCTGTTTTCATAACTGTTAAAAGCTTCTTTTTGGCTTTCATCTTCAATTTTTTCAACTAAAGAAATAGAATTATCATCAGAACCTATAATCTGATCTATTGAAATAGTTGTTGTACGTCTATCTAGATTATTGCACTCTTGTACTTTTTCGGTAGGCATCTGGAGAGCTTCTGCTATATCTTTATCAGTAGGGGTTTTACCCAATTTTTCAGTTAATTCAAGAGTCAACTTATGAACTCGGAAAGAAAGCTCCTTAATTTCACGAGGAGCACGGATTATCGTAATTCTATCTCTTAAATAGTGCCTTATTTCACCGGTTATAAGGTAAGTTGCGTAAGATTTAAAATTCTTAGAAATATCAGGGTTATATAAATCCACAGCCTTAATAAGCCCCAAAGAGCCAACTTGCGTAATATCTTCCACAGGGTCAGTAGAACGACGAGCAAGAGACCTTGCAACTTTTTTTACAATAGGCATACAAGCAAGAACAACAAGTTCTTTTAGCTTCTTTTTTGTTCTTTCATCCGTTGCACTTTTATATTCTTCAAGCCAAGAATTAACTTCTTCTTGTGAAGGGGTGTTTTCTTCTGTTTCTATATGATTATGATTATTTCTCGTCATTCCAAGAGTACATCTTTCTAAGTTCTTTACCCACAGCTTCCAGAGGATGTGCTGCTTTCAATTTTCTTGTTGTTTTAAAATGAATTTGATTTGTATTGCACTCATTAATCCAATTTCTTGCAAAAGTACCGTCTTGAATTTCAGATAAAACTTTTCTCATTTCCGCCTTTGTTTTATCTGTTATAATTCTCTTACCTGTTTCATAATCTCCAAATTCAGCAGTGTTTGAAATTGATTTTCTCATAGCCTCAAATCCGCCTTGATAAATTAAATCAACAATCAATTTCATTTCATGAATACATTCAAAATAAGCATTTTCAGGAGCATATCCGGCTTCAACAAGTGTTTCAAAACCAGCTTGCATTAAAGCACAAACACCGCCGCAAAGAACAGCTTGTTCTCCAAATAAATCGGTTTCAGTTTCAATTTTAAAGGTTGTTTCAATGACACCGGCTCGAGCACCACCAATGCCTGCTGCATAAGCAAGTCCGTTTGCAAGAGCATTTCCGCTGTAGTCTTGTTGAATTGCAATCAAACAAGGAACACCCTTGCCTTCAACATATTCGCTTCTTACGGTATGACCGGGGCCCTTTGGCGCAATCATAATAACATCAACATTTTTAGGTGGTTCTATCAAATTATAATGAATATTAAAACCATGGGCAAAAGCCAATGTTTTACCTTCAGTTAAATATGGTTCAATTTCTTTTTTATAAACACCTGCTTGCAATTCATCAGGAAGCAAAATCATAATTAAATCTGCTTTCTTAGCCGCTTCTGAAACGGTTAAAACTTCCAAACCTGCTTCACGAGCTTTTATAGCAGACTTTGAACCTTCGTATAAACCAACGACAACATTTACACCCGATTCTTTTAGATTAAGCGCATGAGCATGACCTTGAGAACCATATCCCATAATTGCAACGGTTTTACCTGATAATCTGTTTAAATCACAATCTTGAGCATAATATATCTTAACCATATTCACCTCATATAAAACTTCTAACTTAATATCAGTTTATTATTTTAATAATTTTTCGTCAACAAATTAATAAATAGCAAAATTTTTTTTTGATAACCTTTATAAAAAATAGGAAAAAATATAAATGAAAATTCAAAACATTAACTATAGATACGTAAATATAGGCAGCAAAAAAATAATTTTTACATCACACAAAAAAGAAACATACCCCAAGCAAGATTCTCAAATCGCTGAAATCACAACACTGCAACAACAATCTATAGAAGCTCAAAAAAGAAAAAACGAAAACGAATACGATTCCTTTATCAATAAAAAAGGCAAAGTAAGTTATGAAGAATACCAAGATATAATTAATAAAAATCCAACAATCTTGGTAATGGCAAAAAAAGAAATCGAAAAAAACAAGAGTCTTCTAAGCTCACCTAAAACTATTGCAAAAACGGCCATCTTACTAAAAAGCTATTTTGATAAAAAATATAACAGCAACTACAGAGTAATATCAATGGGGACAAGTCCAGCTGTGATTACAGAGGTAATGCAAGCAATTGGAGCTGATGTAATATATGCGCCAATCAGCGGACTAACAGGATATATAAGCAGAAAGCCGGATAAAAAATATCGATACAATTTAGAAAATTATCCAAATATAGAAAAACTCCTAAAATACCTGCAATCAAAAGGAGTAAATGAAAATGATACAAAAACAAACATTTTAATTGATTACTGTTCAACAGGGGCTAGTTTAATTCTATTAAGAGATATGATTGTAGAAAGAAATAATATACCAAGAGAAAGACTGCATGATTATTCGATTACAATTCTTCTTGACTCTATAAGAAGAATGCATCAAAACAAGAGCAAAGCGCCTAACGATGAAGAAATTATGAACATTGTAAAAGACATGCAATATAATGTAATGGAAAAAGCTTGCAATGTACCACACTTTCACATAAGAGATTACGAAAACAGCGGAAAAGGCGACTACATAGAATCCGAAGGCAAAAGTTTAGATGAACTTTTTCAAGAATTTGACGACTATTCAAAACCTGAAGCAAGAGTTTTTATTTTATGTGCAATAGATGAGGCAATAAAATTAAACAAAAAAAATCCGGACTAAAGCCGGACTATTGCTATAAAATCTGCATATGGAGGAAGGAGTGGAAAAGAGAACAACTTGTATTTTAATAGTACCCATATATACTTTTTATATAACTTATATATATAAATTATGAAGATATTTTAAGAATTGCTTTTTGTTGCCATCTGCTTACTCAATTATCCTACGCACATAAAAGATGTTTAATCCATAAAGCTCATTTATTTGCTAACGGATTGTGTGCATCGCATATCAACAGTTACGACCAAAACTCATCGTTTTGGTCTTCACTCTGGCTTACGCATTTTTGCTCCTGAGGAGTTTTACTTGGTAAAACTCCTACGTACTCCTAGAGTATTTCCAATCCGTAAAGCTCATTTATTCGCTAACGGATTGTGGGCATCGCTCATCAACAGTTGCAGCCTAAAAATGCCAATGCTCAACGCATTGTCATTTTTTTAACGGCTTCACTCTGGCTT
>CALUWL010000018.1 GCA_944324445.1 Candidatus Gastranaerophilales bacterium
CCACGTCGCTTTGGTATGGTCTTTGTGCTCGGCTTTTTATTCTCTTTAACGTAATTGAAAGTTTTAAACAAGCCGAGGTTTTTCTTTTTCGGTTCACTTTTTCTTTTTGCGTTCCGGCGTCTGAGGGACAAAAAGAAAAAGTGAACAAATACATTAAAGTATAATTAAAATACTATTTTTTAACGGCTTCACTCTGGCTTGTGCCTTTTTGCTCCTGTCAAATTCGCCTGCGGCAAGAATTTGAAACGTCGCCTATCAACAGTTACGACCAAAACTCATCGTTTTGGTCTTCACTCTGGCTTACGCCTTTAATACATTTCGCCCATACCAAATGTAAAGAAGCCGGATTTTCTATCCACACCGTATGTATTTGTAAGCGGGATACCATAATCTAAGTTAATCGGGCCTAATCCTGGGATAAATACTCTTAATCCGACACCGGCTGTAATTGCATAACCCGGTTTATCGTATATTTCAGAGCCTATAGATTTATTGAATAATGTTCCGGCATCAACAAAAGCTGCTAATCTTAAATTGTTCAAGAAAGAATTTGACGTTAATCTGTCTATGAAAGGAATAGGAACCCTTACTTCAGCGCTTCCCATCATATATCCGTCGCCAACACCTACTTCTGATATGTTGAAACCTCTTATTGTGTATGGGCCGCCAAGTGCAAAGCTTGCAAATTCAGGCATATCACCGTGAATTTTTCCGCCTGCTTTAGCAGTTAAGACAATAGATGATTTTTTGCCCAATGGTGTGAATTTTCTAATCATACCATGTAATTTGCCGAATGTTTCCCCTGAAATACCGAGGTTTTCTTCAAACATTGCTCTGGCTAACACCCCTCTGCGAGCGTTTACTGCGCTATCTCTGGTATCATAAATTAAAGCAGGAGTGATTTTAATAAAGAAGCCGCCGTCTAATTCCTTATCACGCATTGACCAAGGAACACCGTGCGCTAAATATCTGTTTCTGATTGCATTTTCATCGCCTTCTGATAATGTAACGCTTTCAACGCCGAAGCCGATTGAACCTGATAGATTTTTATATGTTACAAATTTTCTTGAAATTGTTGCTTCTGCACCAAATCTTTTTTCAATAGCTAAGGGAACCTGATAGCTTCCGTAGTATCTTGCAAAACCTCTTATTGCAAGAGATTGATTTTCACGTTTGAACATGGGTTCTAAAAAGCTGATTTCACCTTGCAGGTTTGCTTTGTTTATAACTGAACTGTCGTTCATTAAGATACCTGTACCTGCAAGCAAGTTCAGGTTTAATTTTTGTCCTAAACCTCTAAAATTGTTTTCGCCAAAACCTACTGAACCAAAAAAACCTGAAGCAGAATCGATACCAACCCCAAGAGAAATTCTTCCCGTTCTTTGTTCTTCAAGAGCTATATAGACATCATATAAACCTGTCTTTTCGTCTTGTTTTAGTTCACGTTGAACATCTTTAAAGGCTTGCGTTCCCATAAGCCTTAAAATGTCGGAGCGCATTGTATTTTCATTATATACGCTTCCCGGCTGCAGGAAAATATTTCTTTTAACGATAAAATCTTTTGTTTTATTATTGCCTTCAACAATAATATCTCCTATTATTCCTTCATCAATTTCAACATTAATGTATCCGTCAGGATCGTCTGAAACTTTTGAAACTCTTGCTAAAATGTAGCCTCTTGATGAATAGAGTTCTTGGATTTGATTTATTGCATTATTTAAACTCAGAATATTTTGCGGCAGACCCTTGTATTCGTTTAAGATGTTTAGTATTTCAGATGTTGGAATGCTTTTGTTGCCTGAAATATTAAAGCCTGCAACCGGGGGGTTTTCTTCTAATATAATTCTTAATTTAACGTTGTTATCATCTATTTTAATAGGCAGAGCCCTTATGTTTTGGGTAAAAAATCCTGTTCCGTATAATGCTCTCAGGTCATTTGAAACTTCGGAACGAACGTATTGATAACCTTCTTTTGATTTTATTTGGTCTTTAATGTAGCTTGCATCAAGCAAATTGTTTCCGTATATTTCAACTTCTTTAATATAAATTAAATCAGTATCATTTATATATGTTCCCTGTTCGATTTCGTTTGTTGCTGGAGCATCTTGCTCTATTGTTTCTTCTTGAGTGAATTCTTCTTGTTTTATTTCTTCTTTTTTATTTTTCTTTCTGAAATTAAAAAAAGTTCTTTTTTTCTTGGGTTTATCACCTACATTTATTTCACTGTTTTGTTCAATTGAATTGGAATACATTTCATCATCTACATCTTCAAAGGTTGAAAATGTAGATTTATCAAGCGGAACTTCTTCCAGTTTTATTTCTTTTGGAGCTTTATCCTTTTTTGGTTTTTTCTTGAAAATTGAAGTAATATTTTTGACTTTTTTTAATTCGTTTACATCAATTCCTTCAGCGCAAAAGGCACTTTGCCCCGTAAACAAAGATAAAAATATAGATACTGTTAAAAATTTTATATAAAATTTTTTCATTTATTCCAAGTCAAAGACAATAATGCTTATGAATAACATTATATATCTAAAATTCGCTAAGTCCAAATAAATTAACAAAATCAACCATTTGTCCGACAAATGCATGTATAATTGTTACAAAATTATTAAGAAAGTTTAAAAATCCAGTTATTTATACTACTATTTTATTAAAAGTCGGTTAAAAAATGAAAAAACTACAAATAAACAAAGAAAATAGAGCATTAATAGAGTCCGTCATCAGAGAAAGCCCCAAGTTTAAGGGTCATGAGGAGTTGATTGATTTATTTGTTGATGCAATTTATAAAAAATCATATCTTTTAATTGATGCCATACGTGATATGTCAAGATTAAGACGTCATTTGGCTATGATTTGCGATTCATGTATGGAACAAATTATAAAAGAAAAGAAAAAGTTTGATGATGCGCAATTGTATAGACAAATTCAACAAAATGCAAGATTAAAAGAAGATATAGTAAGCGTTAAAAAAACTCCGCTAGAGGAGCAAGAGGAGCTTGAACAAGAGTTTGAACGCCATAAAATAAAACAAGATATTGTTAATTTAAAAGAAGAAATTCAAAGAAGTGAAAAATATGATGCTGTTGAGATGCTGATTGATCCTTTGGAATTTTGTCCTCAAAAAAGAGTTTCTGAACATACCGTTGAAAAATTAATTCAAATTATTAAGTTAATTAGCTCGCAATATCCTAAAAAACGCTATTATGAGATTTTCTCACTTCGTTATTTAAGAAGATATAATCAGATGGAAATAGCAAGAGAAATGAAAATATCTCAAGTTGAATTATCCAAAAGATTTGTTGAATTAATTAAATTGACACGTGAAAATATTTAACTTTTAAGCTTAATTATGGCGCTGTGTCTTAGTTTTGTTGCGTTTTCTTTTCTGTAAGAGAAAAATTTATCGTTGTTTTCAACTGTGCAATATGGGCATATATCGATTTTTTCAACCCCGATTTCTCTTAGCTGCCTTTCGTTTATTCCTTTTAAATCAGCGTAATTATCTTTAAATAGCCCTTTAGGGTCTGTTATTGTTTTTGAAAGCATATAAATTGCTTCATCTGATGTTTCAAAATGTTGAAAAGAAATACAAGGACCTATTGCAGCTATTATATTTTCGGGTTTTGAATTGTATAATTTTTGCATTTTTAAAACGGTTTTGGCTGCAATTTTTTTTGCTGTTCCTCTCCAGCCTGCATGAGCTATTGCACCTATATTTTGTTTGAAATCATATAAAATAACAGGGGTGCAATCTGCAAAATTAAGATAAATTGCAAGATTTTTATCTTTTAAAATTAAAGCATCCGTATCTTTATATTCCTTTTTGTTTTCTTGCACGATTTGTATGTTATCTGTGTGCGTTTGATTAGGGCGAATCAGGTTATCTTTTTTAATATTTAAATATGAACTAATTAAATCAAGATTTTCTTTTACAATTAAATCTCTTGATGTGAAAAAGTGTTCAAGATTATCTAAAAAATCCGAACAATATACATCTTTTCCTTGAATTTGTTTGACATAGAACATAAAAAAATTATATCATATTAAAAAAAAGAGGATTTATTTATGAGAGAAAATATTAGCTATACGCCGGCTGGAATTTGTGCAAGACAAATTAATGTTGAAATTGAAGATGATATTATAAAAGATGTTCAATTTATTGGCGGCTGCGATGGCAACCATAAAGGAATAAGAAATCTTGTAATAGGCATGAACATTAGCGAAGTTAGCGCTAAATTAAGAGGAATTACTTGCGGAGCTCGCCCTACAAGTTGTCCTGATCAGCTTGCAGTTTGCTTATTAGAATATATTGAAGCTAAAAAATCACAAGTCTCTGTTTAATATAAAATTAAGTGTACTTATTGCCTTTAATCTGTATTTGTTGTAATATGGGCTTATGAGAACATTTGCAGAAACAAAAACGCATGAAGTTACGGTCGACGTTGTAATTTTAACAATTCATAACGATAAGTTAAAAGTGCTTTTGGTTAAACGTGAAAACGAGCCGTTTAGAGGTAAATGGGCAATCCCTGGGGGATTTATCAGATTATCTGAAAATATAGATGATGCTGCTTTGCGTGTATTAAAAGAAAAAACAACAGTCCAAAATATTTATCTAGAGCAGCTTTATACTTTTGGTGATCCTCTGCGTTATCCGAATGCTCGTGTCATAACTTGTGCTTATTTTGCACTGTTGAGAGCTGAAGATATTAAGCTTGATATAAAAAATACAGAAGGCGTTGCAGATATTCAATGGCATGATGTTGAAAAATTGCCGCCTTTGGCTTTCGACCACAAAGAAATCATCGAGTATTCTCTAAAAAGAACAAGAGAAAGACTTGAATTGTGTCCGATTGCTTTTCAGCTTTTGCCTAAAAAGTTCACATTAACTGAATTGCAGAAGTCTTATGAATTAATTTTGAAGAAAAATTTGGACAAGCGTAATTTCAGAAAAAAAATGCTTTCATCAAATATTTTGGTTGAAACAAATGAATATACAAAATCGGTTTCAAAACGCCCTGCAGCATTGTATTCGTTTGATAACATTACTTTAAATTCAAAAAGGGGACATTTCTTTTCATAGAAATGTTACATATTTTTAATTTTCTGCCAATAAATTTAAAATATGTTAGTTTTAAACTATGAAGACTTTTTTCCAAGATGAATTTATGAATAGAAAGCTTTTATCAAGAGCTGTTAAAGAAATCAGAAAAGATCAGCTTGATAAAACAATAGATGAAATTAATTATTTGAATGAATTGCAAGCACATGTTCTATCCAGATGTGATTTTACAGATTCTCAAAATAAAGAGTTATATTTTATTAAAAAAGTAAATAATGCAAAACGACAAAATTTACAAGCATAGATTAAAAGTTGCAAAAAAAGATGAATTAAGATTTATTTCCCATCTTGATTGGCAGAATTTAATTTTAAAAGTATTTAGAAGACTGGAATTAAAGCTGGTTTTATCCGAAGGTTTTAATAAGATGCCTAAGGTTTCTTATTCACCTGCGTTACCTATTTTTATTGAATCAGAGTGTGAGCTTGTTAATTTTCAGACTTATGAACCTTTAGAACCTGATTTTATAAGCGAATTTGAGAAAAATTCGCCAAATGGTATTAAAGTTGTGTCGTTAACTTCTCAAGGAGAAAATGAACCAAAATCTCTGGAAAATTATGTGCAGTGGGCATTGTATGAAGCTAGAATTGATTTTGAAAAAAATCATGTTTACAATTTAGAAAAAATAAGATATATTATAGAAAAGTGTTTGTCTTCTGATAAATTATTAATCAAGAAGAAAACTAAAAAAGGTATAGAAAAAATTGTAAATTATCGAAATTCCCTAAAATCATTGGAGATTAAGGATGATTGTCTTGTGTTTATTTTAAAAACAGGACAAAGTGATGAAATCCCTTCGCTGCGTGCGGATGAATTTTTAAAAGCGTTATTTGATGATATATCATTTTTCAGGATTAAAAGGGTGAATTTTTTCGATACTGAAATGAGAGTTATATAAAGTTTAAAGGATTTTAAAATGACAAAAAAGATTATTATTTCGGAAAAAGATAATATTGCAGCCTTAATGGAAGATAATAAAGTATCTGAATTTTTTGTTTCAAAGGGCGATGTTTTATTGGGAGATGTATATTTATCTCGCGTGGATAATATTCTTCCTTCTATTGAAGCGGCTTTTGTTGATGTTGGAATGAGTGATAAAATGGGCTTTATCCACACTGACGATATTTTGGGAAAAGGTTCATTAAAAGAAAAAGTTAAACCTAATCAGAAATTAATTGTGCAGGTTGTAAAAGAACCGACAGGACATAAAGGTCCAAGAGTTACTACGGCTTTATCTTTGCCGGGAAGATTTTTGGTTTTGCTGCCTGATGAAAAAGGTGTTAATGTATCTAAAAAAATCACTTCTCAAAAAGAAAGAGCAAGATTAAAATCAATAGTAAGCCTTTTAAAGCCAGTTGGGGTGGGAGTTATTGTAAGAACCGAAGCAGAAGGACAAACTGATAATGAAATACAAGAGGATTTAGAAATTCTGCTTGAAAAATGGAATTCAATTGTAAATGCCGCAGACAGTGCAACTCCTCCTACTCTTTTATATCGAGATCAAGATTTATTATATCGAGTTATAAGAGAAGCTTGTGATTCAAATGTGGATGAAATTATTGTAGATACAGCCTTTGCGCTTCATCGCACAACTCAATTGTTGCAGCATTGGAATATGCAGGTAAAAGTTACAATGCATAAAGGAAATGAGCCTTTGCTTGTTGCAACAGGTGTAAATAAAGAAATAATGAATTCTTTGAATACAAAAGTTAATTTGCCTTTGGGCGGATATTTGTTTATCCAGCAAACGGAAGCTTTGACTGTTGTAGATGTTAATTCCGGTAAATTTACAAGTTCATCTAATCAAGCGGAAACAATATTAAAAACTAATATGCAAGCAGCAGATGAAATTGCTCGTCAATTAAAATTGAGAAATATTGGCGGAATGGTTGTTATTGATTTCATTGATATGGCAACAAGAATGGACAAATTAGCTTTATTGGAACATTTTGAGCTTGTATTGGAAAAGGACAAAGCAAAACCTCAAATCGGTCAATTATCGGATTTAGGGCTTGTTGAATTAACAAGACACAGACAAGGACAGAGCTTATCGGAAATTTTTACGAAAAAATGTGATAAATGCCAAGGACAAGGTTTTGTTATAGACGAATTGAAATTTGCAACTCCGACATCCGTTGGTGAAAATAGGGCTAAAATGAACAAGATTAAAGGACCATTCGGTTCTAATTTTAGTTCAAATAACGAAAGTGCGCCAAATCAAAAGAACTATAAGTTTGATAAAAATCAAAGACGTGATAAGAATAAAAATCGTCAAAATAAGGAATTTTCACAACAAAATGTTTCTGAAAATCAGGAAATTAAACCTGAATTAACTAAAGTTGAAGTAAATGAATTAATCGATGATTTAATCAAAGACGTTGTAATTGATGGAGCTAAAGATGTTATAGAAGAAAGAAGTACTGCTGTTTCTCAAGATGTAGCAGCACAAGATGATGCTGAAGTTAAAACTGCTGTAGCTCAAGCAATAGAAGAAATTACTGAAGAAAAAGAAACTGTTGTTGAGGAAAATAGTTCAGATTTAGAACAAAAATCAGAAACGAAAAAATTATCAAGAAAAGCTAAAAAAACTAAGAAAAAAGAAACTGAATCCGAAGCGCAGCCGGAAACAGAAGAAAAGCCAAAAAAGAGAACAAGGAGAACAAAAAGTGCTAAAGCAGCTTCATAAAATAATTGTATTTAGTATTTTATCAGGGTTTTTGTTTGTTTCACCTATGGTTTTGGCTGAAGCTCCTTTGAGTGTGGATAATGCTGTACCTTCTCAGATGGATTTAGTTACAAATGATATAAGCGTTAAAGATTTAGATATCGACCCTATAAATACTGAACAAGTTAAGAAATCTGTTGTCCCTGATACAAAAAAAGAAGGTAAAAAAGTAATTGGTCTTTTTTTAAAAACCATGGTAGCTGTTGCTTTTAGTGCTGTTATTCTTTATGTTATTTTGTTATTTGTTAAAAAATATTATGGAAGCGCATTTGTTGCAAATGAGTATGAAGAATATGAAGCTCTTGATTTAGCTACACCAAATAACAAGACTGATGCTCTTAAATCTTTTTTAAACAGAACGAAATAAATTCATAAAAAACCGCAGATTGCGTGATTTAAGCGACAATGTCGTCGCTGGTAGTTTCATTTGAGCTATTAACGTTCATTATTGCTTTTTCATCTGGCAATCCGCGGGTTTTTAAAAGAATATCAACAATGTGCTTCATTTGACATTTAAAAGAGTATTTTGCTTTTGTTATCGGGCAGATTTCACAGTTGCAGTTGAGTTTGTAGCATTCAAGTGCGCTTATTGTCCAGTTTTGTACTATGGAATCGGAAATAACTCCGTTGGTTTGGCAAGTGAATTGTTCGTCTTCAAAATCGAACCCGTAACTTTTAAACAATATACACCCCTTTAAGTCGTAGTAAATCTTTTATAATTTCATTATGCGCTATATTTGAATTTTTTTCAAATTAATCCTATAAATGTAGTAGTTTAATTTTAAGATTTAAAAATTACACTTTTTGGCGATTAAATTTCATGAAAAATAAAATATTCTTTTAATATGTTTGAATTTTTTAAAAATATTGCAGAGAAAAATGCTTGTCAATTATCGGGTGTATGTTCAATTCACCCGAGTGTTAATTCTTTATATGAGCTTATGTTGAGTGAAGCAAGAACTTGTGCTTTTTATATTGTAAAATTAAAAGAATTTAAGATTTGCGATAAAAAAGCAATGGCTTTTTTGGTCGATATATTATCTACTTTTTTGATTAATACAAGTTTCAACCAAAAAAAATATTTAGAAATTTTTAAAAAATTAAATTCTTATAAAAATCAAATTAAAGATGAATATGTTGAATATTGTACAAAAAGTCAGCTTCCATGCGAGGTTATAAATACTAAGATTGAAATTAGTGATAATACTACAATTAATGAATTGATTGAGTTTTCTCAAAGCAATATTGTTAATCGTCAAAAAAGTTGTGATAAGAAAAAATTTAGACTTTTTGAATTAATAACGATTTTTGCCAGATTAGCTTCAATTGATATAGTAAAAATCAAAAAATTTGAACCTGATTTTAACGATTTTGATTATGAAATTTTGAGATTTTTTGCCCTAACTAACGGTTATTCAATCAGGGATGAAAAAATTATAAGAAGAATTTTGGAATTTTCCGATATTTCCTTAAAAATTCATCAAAAATTGTTCGATGTTTATAAAAATCAATTTGGCGAAAAACAAGATGCTTCTGTAACAATGAATTATTCTAAAGGACATTGCATTTTGGTTTCAGGTGATGATTTGGATGAGCTAAAAAAACTTTTAACAACTTTGGAAAATATGAAAAATCAAGGATTATTGGAAGAAGATGTTAATGTATATACAAATGGTGCATTATTTTTAGCTCATTTCTACCCATATTTTAAAAATAATAAATTTTTAAAAGGACATTACGGGACAGATAATGCTGAGTACGATTTTTCAAATTTCCCCGGAGCAATTTTAATTACAAAGAATTTTATTCAAAAAATAGATAGTTTATACAGAGGTGAAATATTTTCTAATAAATTTATTTCATTCAATAAAGTTTTTGATATACAAAACGATAATTATGAACCTGTAATTTGTTCTGCCCAAAAACTTGAAGGCTTTTTAAATGATGAAAACAAAAAAATTATGCAGGTTGGATATGATAGTGATGATGTTGGCAAAATTGTAGATAATTTTGACGAAAAAGAAGTTGTAATAATAACCGGAAAAATTGAAGGTAAAACATTAAGCTATTATAATAATAAAAAAGTTATTAATTTAAATTGCCCCTGTGAAGCGGATATTTTGCTTGAGGCAATCCGAAAATTAAAAGCAAAAAATGTCGAAATTACAATATTTTTTGCGCAATGTAATTTGGTGAGCTTGTTTATGGTGCTTTCATTATTAAATCAAGGGTTGAAAATTGCCCTTGCAAATTGCCCGCAAGCACTTATTAACCCGCATGTTATTGAATCATTAAAAGAAGATTTTAATATTGAAATTGTTTAACTTTTCATGTTGTACAGATAGCTCATATATTGTGTTTTAATATTTGATTCTTTTGGAACATAGAAAGTTTCAACAGTTTCAATCATTCTAATTGGACTTCTGTCTTCAGATTCAATATTTCCGTTTCTTACAATATATTTCCTATTTTCATCTATAAATTCTTTTTTATTTTTATCATAGATTTTTCTTCTAAGTTCAATGCCTTCTTCAAGAGGACATTTGTCGTTTTTGTCTTTGATAGGGATACTTGGGACAAAGTATGTTCTTGAAAAATCATCTGCGCTGGCTTCGTTTGATTTTTTGTATCTTGGAATACCGTTGTTCGTAATAACGCTAATTGTTCTGGAGCCTTTTTCATCATATTTATAGATAGGCCACATATCAATTCCTTCTTTTCCTGAAGGATTATTGGAATTGAGATTATCCAGCACTTTTTTAATTATTTCATGGTTGCCGTTTAAACTGTTTATATTAAGTTCTTTAGATAAAAAGCTTTCATATTCTTTTTGACCTTTTTTCATTTTTTCTTTAATTGTTTTAACGACATCATCAACACTTTTACCATGTTTATTTGCATAGTTTTGTACTTGTTCTCTGAAATATAACAAAGCACCGGGGTGTACATCGTTAACAGAGCTTGTATATTTTAGCGAAATTGGAGAACCGTTTCTTATTGCGCTTAAATCGTTTTCTTTGTATAAGCCTGTTATTGCGTTCATTTTATTGTAAAAATCATTGAAACCAACTTGGTTTTTTAATTTATGCATACCTTGGTTTCTGTTTTGAACGTATACGTTTTTGGAAGCTGTTTCATAACCGGTTTGAGCAAAATTGGTGCCATAGTACATTGTAGGAGTACCCATAATGGCATTCATCATTTGCCACAAGCTTTGTTGCAGGTGCATTGAATTTTTCTTTAAATTGTAATTAAATCTTGTAATTTCTTCTTGATTTTCATAGCCTGCATTTTTAAATAAATCAATCGTTGATTTTTCATAAGGTGTTGCACCAAAAGCATCTGCTCTTTTAAAGTTTGGTTCTGCAGAATTATTAGCCTTACCGTTTACAAGATTGATTAGCGAATTTGTAAGAGCTTCTTTTTTTTGAGGATCATTTGCATATAATTCATCTATGCTTTTTTTCATTATAAGCCCTACGGCAACTGCTTTTGAAGATATTTTTATGTAATCGGTCCTGCCTTGTAATAATGCTTTTGCTTGTTCTTTTTGTTTATCGGAAGCTTTTAGCATTGTGCCTTTTGTAAATAAATCCATATCTAAAGGCAGGGTGTGTTGAATACGAGGTTTATCATGGTTATCGGGGAACATATGGGATAATATTGCTGTATTTGGTTGAACATTCGCAATAAAACCTTCCATATTGTTTTTTATGTTCATTATGTTTCCTGAATCATAATTTTTATCATAACCATGTTCCGGATCAACTCCTATAAAAGCTGATAAATTATTAAAATATGCATCATAATTGGAGCTTGTAGTTCCTCCTGTGGAATTAATGAATTCAATTTCTTTTACATAAGGCAATTTGTTTTCGTGTTTATCTTGCTCTTCTTTAGAAAGAGATTGGAACCAAGCATCAAGTTTTTTATCGAAGTTTTTGTTTAACATATCCGGTTTATCTGCAAATGACCAGAAATCCGTTACTTCTTCGATTGTATATAATGCAGGGTTATATTTTGCAGCATTTGATATAAAATCTTTCCAGAATTGAATTACGCCGGGGTATAATTCGCTTCCGTCCATTATAGAGCTGAAATCTGCTTTTTTATCTTTTACGGAATCTAAATCCCCAATATCTTTAGCGGCGTCAAATCTCCAGTTTAAACCCGCTTTACCTTTTAAGATAATGTTGTCTGCAAGTTTAAAATCATCAAGACTGATTTTTCTCAATTCATTTTGCATCTTATCTTTTATTTTATTTGCATTTTGAGCGCTTATTCCGCGTCTTAATTTTGAAATAACAACATGTCTTTCTTCTTCTACTGTACTTTTTTGTGCTGCACCTAAAGAAGCAGATGAGACTTTTTTCATTTCATCTTTATTAATTGTTCCGTCTAGATTTATGGCTTCAGGACGTAGTGCGCCTGCTAAAATGTTTTTGATTATGGTTGGAGTATATAATTTTGTAACGTATGTTCTATAGTCGGCATTTTGTTTGTATGCTTCCGGAATTGAGCTGTCAATTGTTTCTTTTACAATAGTTTTAATTTTATCAAATGTACCATGTGATAAAAATTCTTTATTAAATTGCGGTTCTGAAAAAATTGCACTTAAGCTTGAATCAGTTTCAATTGATTGAAGCGGAAATTCTATAATATAGTCATCTATACTCTTGTTTTGTTCAAGAATAAATGATCTTGTAGAAGATAAATTATCTACTAGTTTTGCATATTCTTCTTCAGATATATCATTTTTAAGAGCAACGCTTTGTTTTTTTGCTTCGCTCATCAAAGCTGTTTTCAATATTAAATCGGATTGAATTGTTTCAGACCAGAATTTTGCGACACCTAAAAGGTAGTTTCTTGCATCGTGATAGCCTTCAATATTTGCTTTTGAATTCGTTGGGTTAGAAAGATTCATTTTTATAATGTCGCGGTTTCCATCCCAAAAGTTTGCTCCCGATGCTTCGCCTTTTCTTACGATTGAGAAATTCGGGAAATTTAAAAAATCATTTAAATCTTCAATATCTTTTAAAAACAAAGTTTTATTATTTTTAAAGGTATTTAATCTTGTTTTATCATCAGGATTAATTTCAAAGTAATAAGGAATAATTGAATCTTGATGAGATGTTATGTCATAATGATCATCAGGATTTTTATCGTATGCTTTTATAAGTTCATTTGAATTTTGTTGTTCATTGCTTGAAAGACGTGAGTCAAAGAATTGTACGTATGTTGGTTTATTTTTGTCATACTCCCCTTTTATATTTGGAGAATTTACTATGCGTACGCCAATGAAATCAAGCGGATCAACCGTTTTATCGTAAATTTTATCAGGTAAAATTCCTAAATTTAAGGGGCCGTCAATTTTTAACATATTATAAAAAGGAGATGCTTCACCCCATTTTAGAACATGTTGAACCATAGGAGAATGTATACCTTGAGATGTAAAAGCTCCGTCTGCAACGTATCCCTTACCTTCTTTATATAATTCAAAGATAAATTCTTTAAAATCTTCTATATTAGAGCATTGATATTGATTGCTCGGCCAGTATTTGTGGCTGGATAGAGGGTCATCTCCGATATCCGGAGTTGTTATTATGTATTTAAAGTTTTTTAGTTCATCTGTATTTTTAAGTAAATATGTAAGTCCTTTAACGCTTCCGCCAAGTTTATTAAAGTGATTTCTTACAAAATCAGGATCGCAATCTTTCAAGGTTCCTTCGGAGTTTAAAATTGCATCAGCGTCAATAAAGCTATGGTACATCGGACCTGTTTTAGGTGTAATTACAAAATTATCATTTTGTTCAATAAGATTCATTTCGCTGCTGTCTTTGAGTTTGATTTTTTTGAATCCGTCAACAGCATAACGTACTTGTCCGTTTTTATTTGTTATTTTATATCTGTATGCAAAGGCTTTTGCATATTTTTTGACTTCTTCCTGACTTAATTCTAAAGGATAGTCGGAATTGAAATCTTGTTCAAAGAAATCTTTTTCTTTTGGAGGGATATATTGCTTTGTGGTTTCATCTTGTCTTAATAGCGCAAATTGTAGGGTTACCTTTTCATTTTTTTTATCGAAAGGCGGAGCAATAAATTTAAAAACGGGGCTGTTATTAGCGCTATAAGCGCCTTTTATACCTTTAAAATTTAAGTTGCTTTCTTTCACTTTTTTAATAGATAAATCCATAGCTTTCCCTTTTTATAATTTTTAAGTTCCCTTTGATGAATTGTTTTTAACATTTAGTTTAAATATTTTTGCTGCATAACGTTTTTGGGGTTTGACAATTTTTCAATTTCAGCATCATCAATTTCAAATATGCATGCTCTTGAAGTTCCCAGTTCAACAGTTACGCTGCCATCTTTGTTATTTTGGAATTTACATTCTTCTCCGTATTTTGGCATTAGGTTGTTGAATTTTTGTTCCGCTTTTAATCCGGGTATAGTGATTTTGCCGCCGACGGGTCTGTTTACATTTCTGTTACCTATAAATAACAATGTTTTTCCATCTTTATGTCTTGCAAAAGATATGATTTCAGGGTTATTTGAAGGTAAAACAATAAATGAACCTTTAGTGATAACATCTTTAGCGTTTTGCATGTTTAACTTAACATTTGAATTTTTGTTAGTTTCGTTATATTTATTATCCCTTAGAGAAAATGCTGTTTTTATAACGTTTTCAATTTCAGGGAATTTTCCTCCCGGTTTTCTTGATTTATTGAAAATATCTATTCTTCCCGTATGAACCGTGCATTCGTGGTTATCTGTTTCAGTATCTCTTACGATTGCGTGATCATAAGGATACATATAGAAATCGCCTGTTTGAGTGCCATCTATCATATATGGGTTAATTTGAGGCAGCATACTTTGCAGAATACTTGTAAACATTACCCAAGGAGCGCCGCCGTATAACATCGGAGATGAATCATCATGTGTTGCAAAAGAGCCGATTAAGGATTTTGGTTTTCCGATTGCATTGTTCATATTGATGTTTTCTTTTACGTAATCATATAATTGATTTGCTTTTGTCCATTCATTAAATATGTGATATTGACCGTAATATGAGTCAAAACCTACTTCAAGCAATTCTTGCGGTCTATCGTAAGGCATATTTAATTGCGGTGAAGCATCTTCATGGGTGTATGTTTCAGCTAACCACGCAAATTGCGGGTCTTTAGCATGAGAGTAGTTGATTATGACATTCCAGAATTCAACAGGTTTAGCTCTGCCAACATCTGCTCTTATACCGTCAAAACCAAGTTCAACGCACATATCTACATATTTTTTGTGTAAATCTAAAACAGGTTCGTTTAATTCACGTGTTTTTTCGTTTTTAAATGGTTTTAACATTCTGATATCTTGCCATCCTTGAGGAACTTTTTCTTTTCCTTTGGCATCAACTGCCATCATTTCAGGGTGGTTTTTAGCAAAATCAACGCTGCCGCAAGAAGGCAGGTCAAGCATAGCTTTTATGTTGCGTTTGTGGCATTCTTCTATGAATAATTTACATTGTGCTTTTGCAACATCCGGATCATTTTTATCCATTTTGGTTAATTTTTTGCCGGTTAATTCAAAATAGATTTCTTCAATTCTTTTTCTGTATTTTTCAGGAGGATTTTCATCCACGATTTCAGGATCTATTTTAAGAAAATCAAGCGGAGAATAGATAGAACCTGCTGTTCCCATTGCGTTTGTTTTTCCTGTTGGGTGAATGGGAAGTATGTGCAATGTGTTAAAGCCCGTATTTTTAATTTCGTCAAGTCTATCTATAGCGTTTATTAAGTTGCCTGATTTTTCGTCGCCTTGAATAAGCTCGTTTCCGTCTGTATCTTGAGCGTTCATTGTTCTTATTATTACACCTAAAATTTGGGCTTCGTTATTTAAAAACATAGATTTTAGGTTGTTTTTATACCCTTCAAGTCCTTGAGGGGCTGTTTTTGATATTGACACTATTTTTTTCTCTTTTAGGATATGACCGGATTGAGCCAAAATCATATCTTTTAAAAGTGGGCTGTATATTATTCTATTTGGAACTTCAATTTCTCTTGCAGCTTGTTTTACGGGCATTTGCGGAGGAATTTGATTAATTCTTAATGTTTGCGCTAGTATTGGGCTGATTGGTCGATTAATCATTATTTATTACCTCCTGATTTTTCTTCTTCGGGAAATTCATTTTTTATGTTTCCAAAGAACGGTTGAACAACAAGAGTAACGGCAACTAAAGCTATAGCCATAGGAGCAAATATTCTCATCCAAGTTTTATTATTATATAGTCTTGTTGCATAGTTTTTAAGCTGGTCTGCCAGGCTGTTTGCTTGTAGTGTTATTTCGGTGAAATCTCCTGTTTTGTGCGCTAAATTTTTAATAGAACCTATAATTGAGTTTATTTCAGGTATTGCCTTTCCTTCTGATTTAAATACAGATGGATCAAATACAGCATCTCTAATGTTTTGTCCTATGTCTTTATTTGACATGCCAAGATTATTAAGTGCATCAGAGATTGTTCCGTTGTATAAGAAATTTCTCATTGCTTCGATTTCTTCTTTTGTGAATGCATCGAATAATCCTTGTTTTGCTCTAAGTTCAAAATTAGCGCATATCATCGCTTTTGCTCTTGAATAATCTATATCTGTATTTTTATTTTTTATAAATCTTGAAAGAAAATTGTATATGTGAGAATTTTTAAATGATCCGCCCATAAGTTCGTCTGTTAATAATTGGTCGACACCGTTGCTTGAATTAATTTTGAATATTTTTCCAAGAATTTCTTCTTGCGCAAGTTTATCGGCTGCTTCTTTTTGAACTCCGCTTATTCCTTCGAAGTTAAACAGATTAATTGAAGCTCTTTTAGGCGCAGATGAGTCATTTATGCTGAAATCTTCAAAAATTTGCATTAACCAAGTTTTATTTTCAGGCAATAATTTTGTCGAATCATTTGCAGCCGGTTTGATATTATAGATAAAGTTTTCCAGCTCGCCTTCGTTTTTAAGAAGCGGGAAATTTTCCCCGAATGTGTCTTTAAGTGCGGCTCTTAATTTATTTATATCGCGGTCTTGAAGACGACTTTGTGTAATTTCAACAAATTTATTAAAACCATCTATATAGTCTTTATCTTCTTTTTCTATTAATGCAAGTATTTGTTTTTGCATTATTTCTTGTGCTTTTTTATTGCCGCCTTTTGCTTTTATTTTTTTAAGGTCTTTATATTTTGTGATACCTAATGTTTTTGCAATTTTATCCATCATATTGCTATAATGTCTTGTATAAACAGATTCTGCTTTTGAACCTGCAATAGGGTTTAACAAATCAAGATATGCTTTTATTCTGCCTTTGATTTTTGAAAGAACATCTTTATTGTATGTTCTTATTGCTTCAAAGAAGTTTTCGTCATTTGTTTTTACTGAAGCTATTATGTCGTTTTCTTGTCCTTCCGATAAATAATTTTTAAGAACACTTCTTAATTTTTCCAGAGTTCCGTTTTCACCTAAATTATTAATTATTTGTTCTACTGTTTCCTGTGGAAGTTTTGAGCTGCCTGCTTGATTGAAAAATCCTCCGGCTGTAGGTATTTCGATATTATTTAATATTCTTCTTAAATCAGTAATATCTACTGTGCTTTTTTGTTCTTTGACTGTTTTGAGAGCTTTTATAACATCATCTGATTTTAATTTGTTTAAAGATTTCCAATCATCAACATCTTTCATTCTTTCCGAGAAATCTCCAACTTCAAGAACATCGGCTAATTCTTTATAGAAATTATCATCTAATTGTCTATCTTTATATCCTGCTAAAAGCTTTTCTAGGGCTTTAGCATTGCTTAAATCTTGCTGTTTTGCAAAATATGCATTTAAAGTATCGTCATTTGATAAGATTTCGTTTGCTTTTTTGAAGCCATGTTCAATTACAGCGTTTTCAACTTTTGGTTGAACATAGTTTCCAACAAGCGCTGTCATAAGAGGAGTTGCAAAACCTGCGGTTGCCATCCATAATGTCCTATTTTGCAGAGCAGTTTTTCTTCTTATTTCAAGCCATTTTTCTTCTGCATTTGGTTCATCCGGATTTATTCCCATTCTTTTCATTTCGCGTCTTTTTTGTTTTTCGGAATGAATTCCGGTTGGGATAAATTGATTATCCAAATATAAATCTTTCTTATCGCCTTGAGCGCTTATATATTTTTCATCTATAGGAAAACCATGAACAATTCTTGCAGGAAGATTAATAAATAGTTTTGGCCATAGCGCCATAGAAGCAAAGAAAGTTGTTCCGCCTATAAATTGCATAATGGCTTCTGTTTTTGTTTTAGCATGTGCAGCTAAAAACGATGCAATAAGCAATGCTCCTGCTTTCATACCAAGATCGTTTATTCTTCCAAGGCTGTTATCGTTCATTTTTCCTGTTTTAACAGCTGTAAAGAAGTTTTTTCCGTCTTTATAGTTATCTTTGACTGCAGAAATTGTTTGTTGTATAGGATTTTCCTTTACCAGTTTAGCTTTGGCTTCATTTGGCTTAACGTCATTTGCATGTTTTTTTAAATCTTCGTAGACTTTTTCATGGTTTGCTTTTTTGCCTCTGCCATTGTTATTTATTTGGTTTTTTAAAAGCGGACTAACAATTAGCGTCATTATGCCACCTCGAATTCTTTTTTAGTGTCTACTTTTGCATTCATCGTATCCGGTTTGGTTTTAAAATGAATGGTTGGAATAAGCCAAGTTAAAAGTGTGGCTAAAACAGAAGCTCCTAAAAGTGCTTTTCCGTAGTGTTTGGTGATAAAGTTTCTGTCATTACCTTTCCATAATTGACCAATACCTTGTTTTAGAGCGTTAAGTATGCTTGAAGGTTGTTTGAGTTTAATATTTTCAAATGCTTTTTGAAAACCAAGTGCAACGCCTGTTGCTGCTACAACGTATTTGCTTATGTTTTCAAGTGCTGTTGTTCTTACTTTAACTTCTCTAATTAAAGGCCAAGCTGTTTGATTAGGTGCGTTTTGTTTGGTTTTGTAGCCTGCTTTTTTCAATATTTTATCTTCGTAAGCATAAATATTTCCATGCTCTAATTCTCCCCAAAGAGCAGTTTTATCTTTTCTTGGGAAGTCCGCAGAATCAAAAACTCCGGGGTATTGAATTCTGACAAATCCTTGTTCTTGACCTTCTTCAGGAAATTCGTTTACTTTATTTAAAAGTTTCCAATCAAGGTTAATGCCGGTTGATGCATGTATTCCTAAGTGTGCAATTTTTTTAGAAAGCCACTTTCCTATGCCGTATAAAATAACTCCGGCTCCCGATCTTTTTGCAAATTTTGTAGCTTTGTCTGCATCAAAACTGTTAAATTTTCCGTTTGCTAAACCATATAGCCCGATAAGCATGCCGCTACCTATAATATAGGGAACCATACCTAATGAAAGATATTCGTAAAAATTGCTGTTTTTTGAACCTCTAAAGCCTTTGGGGTAGTATGTGAAAATATCACTGTATAATTTGTGTGCTCCGACTTTTAAATCTGTTAAAGGACCTTGTTTTGGAATATGAGGTTCTGTTTTGTAAATCTTTTCTTTTTTGTCTTTTGCCGAGACGTAGTAACCTATCTTTGGTAAATTTTCATAATTTATATTTGAAATTTGCTGCATATTTACCCCAAACAACTTAACACATATATATAAACAACACTAAATTTGATTTTTTGCCTTTTATTGTTAAATATTCTTTACAATTTTTAATAATTATATAAACCGTAAAACATACACCTAATAAGCTTTTTGGTTATGACAACTATTATTTTTTTGCTCGCTGCTCGAATATTTATACTATTGCAAACAATATGAAAAATTTTGTACAATAATACTATGACTCAAGGCTTTTTTCAATTTAACAGCTCTATTATAAATGAAATTTTAAATTTTGTCATATCTACTTTTGACCTACTCTACATGTCGGGTCCTAAAGGGTCTGCAAAAAGTGAAACAATAGGAAAAATTATTCCGCAATTGGAAGAAAAAAACCTTGTATTTCAGCATTTTTGCTTTGAAAATAGTGTGATTGATGATTTTTTGTTAAACTTTTACGATGCGTTAAGAAATTTTTCATTAGCTCAAAAAATTTCTTTAAAAAAGTTTACAGAAGGAAATTTTAAAGAAAAAGTCAGTCATTATTTTAAAACGATTAATGCTAATTGCGTTGTTGTGGTTGAAAATTTTGAAAAAGTTGATAAAAACAATGAAATTGTTGATTTTTTATCACATCTTGCAAGTTATGAAAATGTTAAAATTATTATTGTTTCAAGAAATCAAAATTCAAATCTTTTTAGATTTAAAAAAATCAGAGTGAAAACTCTTGAAATAGAACAAATAAATAAAGAAGAATTTCAATCAAAGCTTGCGGTTTTATCTGAGGTTTTAGATGATGAAACAAAAGAAGAATTTTATGAAATAACAGATGGGCTTGAACTATATTTAAAAATGGCTGTTAAATATTCAAGTACAACAGGTATATCAATTAAAGATTTGACAAATGAATTTAAAAGAAAAAATATGAGTTTAAGAATCGGTTTTGAAGAGTTCATGGTGTCAAAATTTGTATCTTTAACTCCGAGTGTTTATCAAAACTTATTTAAAATGTTGTGCACTTTATCTCATCCTGTTAATCTTGAGTTTTTAAGAGCATATAAATTGGGCGATACTTCTCATATAGATTATTTATCTAAAAATTTTCTTGTAAGTTTCTTTAAAAATGAGATATACGTTAAAGACTATTTTAAACAATATATTGTTAAAACCTTTTCTATACAAGAAAAAATAACATATTATAAAAATTTGGTTGATATATATGAAAATGAATTGACAAAAAGCCCGAAAGACAGGCTTCTTAGATTATCAAGAGAATCAATAAGAAAAGAAATCGAGCATTTTAATTCTTTAATTCCTGCTATAAATTCTTCGGATAAAAATCAAAAAACTTTTTCATATCTTGGTATTGCAACTTCATCATGGCATGATGAAAAGTTGCATCAAAAATCAAAACTACAGGAAAAACTTGAAAAAATAAAAGAAAGAAGGAAATTTTTAACCAAAGAGGAAAATGAACTTTTGGTTAAAAAAAGATTGGAAGATTCAGGACAAAAATCCTTGATAGATGAAAATAAAGAAAAAAATAGATTGTTTATAGTTAATCTTATAAACAGTTCTCGTGAATTTTCCAAAAATTATAGATATAACGATGCGCTGGAAGAATTAAAAAGGGCGTTTGATGCTGATTATGATGCTGAATTTAGAATTGAAATTTTATCTTTGATGGCGAAAAACTATGAATTTTTAAATGAGTATAAAATTGCTCAAAATCATTATGAAACAGCATTGGACATGGCATTAAAAAAAGGTGATTCAAGAGTTTGCGAGCTTGAATACAAGATTGCAAATTGTTTAAAAAATTTATTTAAAATTGATGATGCTAAAGAAAGATATAAATCAATTGCGCAAAATGAAAATAATTCAAAAACTTATAGGGCTCGTGCTTATATCGAAGTAGCTCAGATTAATGAAGCAGATTCAAAATTGCATGAAGCAATCAAAAATTATGAAAAGGCGCTATCTTTTGCTTTGGGTAAAAATAAGGAATTGACAGCTAAAATATATTATAAATTAGGTGTTTTATATGATGAAAATCAAGATAATGAAAATGCTATAAAGTATTATAGAAAAAACTACACCCTAAGTTCAGAAAGAAATGAAAATAAGTATTATTCAGCTTCATTAACTAATTTAGCCTTGATATATATTGATATGGAAGATTATAGAGAAGCAATTGATTTTCTGAAATTAGCTCTATTATATGATAGCGAAGTTAATGATTATGAAAATATGTATTTTTCTCAAAAAGAACTTGCAAAATTATACGCAAGAATTGATGAAATAACTGCAATAGGTTATTTTAAGCAAGCTTTATCTTCAGCTCAAAAATTAAATGATAATTTTAAAATAGCTCTTGTATATTTTGAAGCAGGTGAATTTCACTATGACAGAGGAAATGATGAAAAAGCTCTTGTTAACTTTTTAAATGCTAAAAAAGCATTAGGCAATAATTCAGATGATGAAAACATCGCAAGAATCAATCAAAGAATTAAAGATATAAAAATGAGGCTTGATAGCGTAACTTATAATATGATTATGGAAAAATATGATAAATAAAGAAAAATTTGAAATTATAGAAAAAGAGCTTGATTTTAAATTAAATGAAGAAATTATAAAAAAGTTTAATTTGTGGTATGAAACATTCATCAAATATAATGAACACACAAATTTAATGAGTTCAAATGATATAAAAGTAATTTTTGAAAAACACGTTTTTGATTCTCTTGCAATTTTGAAATGGGATGAATTTAAAAATATTGATAATTTGTTAGATGTCGGCACAGGCGGAGGTTTTCCCAGTGTTATACTTGCAATTTGTTTTCCTCGAAAAAAGATTATTGCAAACGATTCAAGAATTAAAAAAATAAATTTTATAAAAGAAATAAAAGAAAAACTAAATTTAAATAATCTTGAAATATTATATTCAAGAATTGAAGATGTTTTGCCGTTAAATGTTGATTTGATTGTTTCTCGAGCAGTAGGAAAGCTTGAAGATGTTTTTGAACTTTCAAAAAAACACCTTAAAAAAGATGGAAAATTTTTAATATATAAATCAAAAACCACTGATGATGAAATAAACGATTTTAAAAAGAAATATAAAAATTCAAAGTTTGAAATAATCCCTTATCATCTACCTTTAAAAGAAAATTATGATAGAAATCTTGTTGTTTTAAAGAGTTTAAATTAAGCTTGAAATTTTAGCTAAAACACCATCAACATACTGTTTATTTTTGGATGAAAAAGCAATGGCGTCATTTTGAAATTCTTTTTTTATGATATTGATTTTTTTTATAATCTCATTTCTTGAAATATAGTCGCACTTTGTTAGAATGTTAAAACAAGGAACGTTGTTGTGTTTTAGCCATTCTTGCATTTGAATATCGTTTTTTTGAATATCGTGTCTGGCATCTATAAATTGGATTGTTGAAACGATTGTCTCTCTTTTTAAAAGATATTCTTCAAGATTTTTTTGCCAGCTATCCTGTTCTTTTTTTGAAACTTTGGCAAAGCCGTATCCGGGAAGGTCAGCTAAAATAAACGGTTTAGAATCTGTTTGAATTTCAAAAAGGTTTATAAGACGGGTTTTACCGGGGGTATTTGAGGTTTTTGCAAGTTTAAGTTGATTGACTAATGTATTTATAAAACTTGATTTTCCAACGTTAGAACGCCCCAGAAGGGCAAATTCCGGCATGTTTAAATCAGGACAAAGTTTCAGATTTGGGGAACTTATTAAAAATTTTGCACTTTTTATTTTCATAAAATCAGACCGCCGTTTTTGTTTCTGCTTCTTTTTGGTTTTGTTTTTTTAACATCTGTCTTTTGTATATAACGCTGCTTAAGAGATTGTATGCTCCTTCGGAATTTACAACATTAACATGAATTGTATCATCCGTTAATTCGACGTCAATTGATTTACTCGACACAAAATCAGATTTAAAGCCCGTTATTTGAATTATTCTGTTCTTTAGAATCGATAAAGGTAAGGCAATAAATTCTTCAAATGAATCCATGATTTTGTTTTTGCTTTTCATTGAAATAATTATAACAAAATACTTTATTTTTTTGTATAATTATGAAACAAGTTTAAGTTAAATAAAGGAAAAGAAATGGCTGAAAAATTGTATCATGAAATTACTCCGGAAGGTTTTGGAATTGCAATAGAAAACGATAAAGATTTATTTTCCGATAAATCTCCTTATCAAGCAGTTGATGTTTTTCATTCCCGTGCTTTTGGTAATGTTTTAACTTTAGACGGCCTTATGATGGTAACTGAGCGTGATGAATTTTTCTACCATGAAATGATAGTTCATATCCCTATGCTGACTCATAAAAATCCTGAAAATATTTTAGTGATAGGTGGCGGCGATGGCGGAACCGTTCGTGAACTATTAAAATATGACTCTGTTAAACACATTGATATGGTTGAAATAGATGGCATGGTTATAGAAGCCTCTAAGAAATTCTTCCCAACTGTTGCATGCGGTTTATCTGATGAAAGAGTTTCGGTTTTAGTGCAGGATGCAATTGATTTTATTAAAGATAAAGAAAATTTATATGACGTTGTTTTAATTGATTCAACCGATCCTATAGGCCCCGGAGAAGGTTTATTTAACGAAGGATTTTATAATAATGTAAAACGTGCGCTGAAAAAAGGCGGAATTGTTGTTCCTCAAACCGAAGGACCTTTCGCTCAAAGTGAAAATATGAGAAAAACATATAAACTTTTAAGAAAAGTATTTAAAAATGTTGCTCCATACGCAGGACCAATGCCGACATATCCGGGCGGATACTGGTCTTGGGGTTTTTGCAGTGATGATGTTGAAATTCCTTTAAATTCATCTTTAATTGATGAAAATCGTGCAAATAAAATTGCAAAAACTTGCAAAATATATAATAGAGCGCTTCATAGCGCAGTATTTTGCGTTCCTAATTTTGTAGCTGAGCTTGCAGAAGGCTAAAATGGAAAAAAGCTTAAAAACAAGTGATTTAAAAGGTTTTTTATCGGGAGAAATTGTTATTCCTCCCGATAAATCAATCAGCCACAGAAGCCTTATAATCGGTGCTATAGTTTCAAATCAAACAGGAAAAAAAATAAATATTAAAAATTTATCAAAAGGCGCCGATTGTCTTAATACTCTTGAAATTTTAAAAAATATAGGGGTTAAAATTGTAAAATTATCGGATAGAGAACTTGAGCTTGACGCTAAAGACGCTTTTATGAGTCCTAATAAAGCTCTCGATTGCGGCAATTCAGGTACAACAGTAAGATTGCTTTCGGGCTTATTTTCTTCGATTGAGGGTTTTAGCTGCGTATTTATCGGTGATGACAGTCTTAAAAAAAGACCCATGGCAAGGATTATCAAGCCTTTAAGTTTAATGGGAGCTGAAATTTCATCAAATGATAATAAATTGCCTTTAAAAATTCAAGGCAGAAAATTAAATTCCATAACATATATATCCCCGATTGCTTCTGCGCAGGTTAAAAGTGCTATATTATTGGCGGGGCTTTTTGCGCAAGGTGTAACAAAAGTAGTTGAACCTTTTTTATCAAGAAATCATACTGAAATTATGCTTGAATATCTTGGTGCAAAAATCAAAACCGGAAAAGATGAGCAAGGTTTTTGGACAAGTATTGAAAAAAGCGAATTTGTTTTAAAAGATATTGAAATAGCGGGTGATATTTCTTCTGCTGCTTTTTTTATGGTAGCTGCGGCGATTGTTCCAAATTCAAAGGTTTTGATTAAAAATGTTGGAATAAATCCGACTAGAACAGGTATTTTAGATGTTTTTAAGCAGGCGGAAATTAATTTTAAAATTTTAAATGAACGCTTAATATCGGGCGAAAAAGTTGCCGATATTGAGGTTTGCTATAGCAAGAACATTAAACCTTTTAAAATAAACGGCGAGATTATACCGAGATTAATTGATGAAATCCCTGTTTTAGCTGTGTTGGCTTCTGTTGCACAAGGAAAAAGCATTATATCTGATGCATCGGATTTAAGAAACAAAGAATCTGATAGAATAAAGGCAATAGTTGAAGGTTTGAGAGCTTTTAAAATAGATATAGTTGAAAAGCAAGACGGTTTTATAATTAACGGCAAAAGTGAAATAAATTCTTCTGTAACAGTTGAAACGCATTTAGACCACAGACTTGCAATGAGTTATTATATTTTATCTTTGATAAATAAAAAAGAAACTGTTTTAAAGGGTTTTGACTGCGTGAATACTTCTTTTCCGGAGTTTTTAGAGCTAATGGATAATTTAAAACAATTTTAAAAAGGAAAAATTATGGCAAGTAATTTTGATTTTTTAAAAACTACAGATAAAGAACTTTTTTCTATAATTACAGATAGTGAAAAATTATTCAGAGATGAATATTTTAATCAGTGTGCGGTGCAATTAAGAATTTTTGCAGAAAAAACTGCTAAAAAGGTTCTCGGTAAAACTCAAAAAGAAATGACTTTTGATGATACCATAAATTGTCTTAAGGATAAAATTCAAACTCAAGAGCAAAAAGAATTTGTCGAGGATTTGTTTTTTATAAAACGTGCGGGAAATGCATGCGCCCATGGCGAGGATATTGCACCAAGCGAAGTATTGGAAGCTATAAGGCGTGCATTTGAAATTGCAATAAGCTATTCCTATTATAAAAAAAAGGATGAAAAAATAAGAAAATTACAATTTGATGAAACACTTTTAATAACAGGAAAACCTTTAAAAGAAAATAAATTGGTTGATGAATATGTGCGTCTTGCAACTGAAGAAAAAGCTGAACTTTTGAATTTGAAGCAGGGTGAATTTAATTCAAATGTTGAAAAGAAAATTGACGGTAAAAAAGATGAAAGCTATGTAAATAATGTCCGCCAATATAAAAAAACAGGCAAAAAGAAAAAGGAGTTGACCCCTTCTCAAAAAAGAGTTAAAGAAAAAATTAAAGAAGCAAGAAAAACGATTAAAGAAAAGGTAAATAAACAAGAAAAGCCTAAAAAGCAAAGCAAGACAAAGAAAAACAGTAAAAATAAAATATTGAAGCATGTTCTTTTTTTAATTTTTGTAACAATTTCATTGATTTTATTAACAAAAATGATATTTTTTTTCTGATTTCTGAAATTTCCGTTTTGAAAATTACTTTATATATATAGATGTTATGAATTGGATGGATAAAGTATGTCAAAATCGGAAAAAAATTTTAGCAACAAGGATGATTTGTCAAAAGAAATAGAACTTTTTGGAGATTTCTTATCTTTTGAATATTATGATTGGCGAATTAAGTCATTAGCTGAAAAAATAAAATCGCAAAATTACAAACCGGTAATTAAAATTTATAATTTTTAATTTTTATGATATTTTAATTTTGTGGAAAATAAGATTTTATTTTTAGATTTCGATGGAGTTTTATTTGATACTTTAAGAGAAGTTTATCTTGTTAACAGGTATCAATATAGGGGTATTTCCTTTTTTGATGAGGTTGATGAAGAAAATTACAAACTGTATTATAAATATAAATTTCTTGTTTATAATATTTGGATGTTTTATTATTTTAACCCTATAGTTTTTGAAGGTGTTGAAGAAAAAGACATTGTTCCTTTATTTAAAAAAGCTTTGCAAAATAGAAATAAAGATAAAGAAGAGCAATTTTGCAGAGAATTCCTAAAAATAAGAGAGAATTTAATTAAAAATCATTATGATTTTTGGCAGGGCTTAGAAAAACCCTATGATTTCTTTTTTGAAATTAAAAAAATGTATGAAAAAGATAAAATTAATATGCTTGTTGCATCAAAGAAAAATAAAACCTCTATAATTCAAAGATTTAATTATTATGATTTCGATTTTGATGAAGATAAAGTTTTTGCTCGTGAAATTTTAAATAATTATTCTTCAAAGGCAGAGTTTTTTATTGAATACATGGAGCAAAATGGTTACAGCAAGGCCATATTTGTGGATGATAATATAAATAATATAACTCCTTGCAAACAATACGAAAATATCAAGACAATCCTTGCTCTTTGGGGAAATACTGCACCGGATTCCAAAGGCTGCAGTCAAGATGAAGCAATAAAAACTATAGTTGAATTTTTTAAATAATAAACTTAACCGCAAAAAAAATTTTTCCCGAGTTTTATACTATTGATTGATGTTGTTTTTTTTGAAAAAAAATGATATTATCTATCAAACGTAAAAAAACGAGGGTAAAAAATGGTTGATAACAGAGGAATATCTCCTATACCAAGTTTTAATTTTAAATCAGGCGATGCTTCAGGCATGGCAAACAAGATGTCTGACGAGAAAATGGGGCAAGGTGGAGAATATTTTGCCCAAGAGATGCAAGAAGAGGAAGAAAGAGATTTAGAATCAAGAAATTATCAGGATAGATCAGCCCAGCTTCGGGCTTCTTTGGATAGTTTGGCGCTTGTTAATGCCGGTTCCATTATGTTAAAAAAAGTAATTAAAGAAAAAGAAGAAGAAAAAAGAGAAAAATCCAAGAAAAAAGACTCTAAAGAAGAAAAAGAAGAAATAGTTTCGGAAGATTAAGTTTTGTAACAAAATAAATTAATTTTGAAATTAGATAATCTTTATATACTTTATATATATGTAAGCAGTAAATAAAGGAAAATAAAGATGAAACTTCAAATCACTGAAAACTTCGATCAAAAACTTGCAGAACTTTATTCTTCCAAAGTTACTGTTAACCTAGATACTAAATCAACAGTTGATGCTAATAAAATATTTAATTCAATGGAATTGATTGCTATAAACCACAAAGCAATGATTAATTTCAGATTAAAATAAATCTATTCTATAATTCTTCCGTTAAATTGCTCCATCATTTCTTGAACTTTTGGACTGTATAGTTTTTTCTCGTTTTCAAGTTTTTGTTTTTCTTCTTCGTTTTCGATTTCATTATTAATCGGATTTTGCAAAGCTGAGTTGTTTTCTTTGCTTGTTGGTTCGTTTATTGGTATTTCAGGCGGTCTTTTTGGGATAGCGGGTGCAATTTTAGGTTTAACATCAAGGGTTTTTGTTGATGAATCGATTTTTATAAATTCAACTTCAAAATCTTTATATGTAGCTTCGATTGCGCTTTGAAGCTGCGGGAGTTTGGATGGTGATTTTGCTTGAACAATAAGATTTTCGTTTAAAAATCCGAGAGTAATTTTTTTGTTTTCAATTTTAACAAGTTTGCTAACCCCCGAATAGAAAGCTCTGGATGGAAGAGAAGGTATTGCATTTACGATTTTTGTCCATATTTGAGCTATATCTTGATTATCTGAAACGTCGGATTGAACTTCTTCTTGTTTTTGAGTTTGTTCTAAAATATGCGGTTCAAAAGCAGGTTCATGATTTAATTCGGGGCTTTTTTCTTCAACTGTTTCAACTTTTTTGGGTGTAATTTCTTCAAAAGAGGTTTTTGGTTTTTCTTCTTTGATTTCAATTTTATTTATTTTATCAGGTGTTTTTATAATGCTATTATCGGGTGTTTGGATAATATTTTGCTTATCAAGCTTACATGAAGCTATAACCGATAATTCCATCCATAAATAAGGATTTGTTGAAACTTTGATTTCTTTATAATATTCGATAATTGTATTTAGAATTTTTAGTATTTTATTTTTATCAAAATTACAGCTTCTAATTTTTTCTATATCTTCATTAATTAAAGTTGTGAATTTTGTAATTGAGCCGTTATCTTTTGAATTAAGAACAAGTATGACATTTCGTAAAAATTCAATAAAGTTTTCTGCAAGATTTCTCGGTTCGCTTCCTTTTGAATAGATTTCATCAACTTTATATAAGGATTGTTCTATATCTTCGTTATTTATTTTTTCTAAGAGATTTAATAATACGTCAAAATTAACTTTTCCAAGCAAATCTTCGATTAATTCTTTTGTTATTTCTTCTTTTACACCTAAAATGCTTACTTGATCCAAAAGCGCCAGAGAATCCCTTAAACCGCCTGAAACATTTTTTGCTATTGTAAATAGTGCTTCATCGGTTATTTTTATATTTTCTATATCGGAAATTTGTCTTAATCTTTTTATAATGTCATCTGTTGTAATTCTTCTTAAATCAAATCTTTGACATCTGCTTACTATTGTTTCCAAAACTTTATGCGGTTCTGTTGTCGCAAGAATGAAAATAACGTTTTTAGGCGGTTCTTCAAATGTTTTTAAAAGCGCATTAAAAGCGTCATTTGATAGCATGTGAACTTCGTCTATAATAAAAATTTTATATTTGCCGTTAATCGGTGCGTATTGTACTTGTGAAATCAATTCTTTTGCATCTTGAATACCCCTGTTTGAAGCGGCGTCAATTTCTATGACATCAAGTCCTGTGGCATTAGTTATATCCACGCAGCTTGCGCATTTTTGGCAAGGAGTTAAGGTAGGACCGTGCTCACAATTAAGTGATTTAGCAAAAATCCTTGCGCTTGAAGTTTTTCCTGTTCCTCTTGGGCCGCAAAAAAGGTATGCGTTTGCAATTCTATTTAATTCGATTGCATTAGACAGAGCCTTTACAAGGCTTTCCTGTCCGATTATATCTTGAAAAGATTGCGGGCGATATTTTCTAAATAACGGCAAATAATTTTGTTCCATAAAATGATTATAATATAAAAATTTAAAGTTTAAAATTCGGTTTTGAAATTATTATTTGCCTGATTGTCTAATATCTAAATTAGACAGGTGGCTAATTACTTAAAAAGTTTTAGCAAGATAGTATTAATCCAAGAATTATTTATTAACAATACAAGACGAGAAAGGATTAAACTGATGAGCCAACAAACGGTTAGTAGAAGCGCAATTAAAGACGTGCGCGTTATTATTGTGGAGGATTATAAGTTAACGAGAGTTGGCTTGAGGTATGCTTTGAATGAAATTGAAAACATCAATGTCATTGCAGAAGCGCAAAATGCAGAAGTGGGTTTAGAATTAATTAAAAAAGAGCAGCCGGATGTTGTATTAATGGATTTGGGGCTTCCGGGGATAAATGGATTGGAAGCAACAGCTAAAATCAAGGTTATATCACCAAATACAAAAGTGATTATTTTGACTTCTCACGATAGAGAAGAAGAAGTTATTGCTTCTTTGGGTTCAGGAGCAAGCGGATATTGCCTTAAAGATATTGACCCGACAACATTATCCGGCGTAATTAAAAATGTTGCAAAAGGTGCTTGTTGGATTGATTCCAATGTTGCACATTTAGCGCTTAAATTTTTCCCGAAACCTGAAAATACTGAAATTATGAATTCCCCTCATAATATAGATTCCAAAGCAAAATTAACAGAAAGAGAAAGTGAAGTATTAAAATTATTAGTACAAGGTAAATCAAATACTCAAATTGCTCAAGAATTAATTGTTTCTGTGCATACTGCAAAAGCACATGTTTGCTCTATATTACAAAAGCTCTGCGTGGATGATAGAGTCCAAGCAGCGGTCAAAGCCATAAAAGAGGGTATTGTATCGGTATA
>CALUWL010000019.1 GCA_944324445.1 Candidatus Gastranaerophilales bacterium
TTCCTATTTATAACAGGCGGCGAAAATAGTTTCATGCATGGTTCAGGCTGGATATTTGGACTTATTATAGCAATACTGGTCGGAATGGTAACAGTTGGCGGTATTAAAAGTATAGCTAAAATTACAACAATACTTGTTCCTACAATGTGTATTATGTATATAGTTTCAGGTTTAATTGTTATTTTTGCAAACATTTTAAATATACCAAGCGCACTTGCTTTAATTTTAAGAGAAGCCTTTCATCCAACAGCAGTTGCAGGCGGTGTTTTTGGAACAATAATCATTGGTTTAAGACGCTCTGTTCAATCAAATGAAGCAGGAACCGGAGCTGCTGCAATTGTGTATGCTACAGCACAAACAAAAGAGCCTGTATCACAAGGTTTCGTTGCTCTTTTAGAAACATTCTTAACAGGAGTCTTATGTTTATTTACTTCTTTTGCCATTATATTTTCAGGTGCTTGCACTCACGCTGCAAAAGAAATTTCAGGTATAGAACTAGCATCTAACGCTTTTCAATCAGTAATTCCGTTTTTCCCGATTATTCTATCTCTTGTTGCTATGATGTTTGCGCTTTCTACATTAATATCTTGGGCATATTACGGTCAAAAAGCATGGACATTTTTATTCGGAGAAGGCAAAAAAAGAGCACTTACATTCAATCTTATTTATTGCGTATTTATTGTGATAGGTTCTGTTATGAATGTTAAATCAGTAATTGAAATAACGGATGCCATGATGATTGCTATGTGCGTACCTAACATTATTGCGCTATATATACTTTGTCCTGAAATCAAAAGAGATTTAGTTGAATATTGCAAAAAATACAATGTTTGCAAACTCTTTAAAGACGAAGAAAAGAAAACGGCATAAACTTAAAAATATCTAAACTAAAAGCTCGGGTTAATGACTCCCGAGCTTTTAGTTTTTTTAATTTCGATTTAACTTAATCTACCTTATTTTGAAGTTAATTTATTGATAGCTTTAGTTAATCTTGATTTTTTTCTGGCAGCTGTATTTTTGTGTAAAATACCTTTGCTTACTGCTTTGTCGCACAATTGATACACTTTTGATAACGCTGCATTTAATTCTGCTTTATCTTCAGAATTTGCAACAGCTAATGCTTTTTTAACAGCAGTTTTAATGCTTGTTTTAAAAGCTGTGTTTCTTTCAGTGTTTCTTTGAGCAACAAGTACTCTTTTTTTTGCAGATTTAATATTTGCCATTTTTTCATTTCCTTTCACAAAATTACTATCGTATCTTGCGAGGTTTTGAGTGAGTACTTATATAATACTCAAAAATAATTTTTTTTGCAATTTCAATTATTCTTTTGTAATTCTTGTAATTTTAAAAAACCTTGTCTTTTCATCTACCATATTTGAGCCTGACCAATGAGCAATAAGATTGCCTTTTTTATCATATATAAATTGCTCATCACCATCAACTTCAAACGCTACACTAACCAAATTTCCATATCTTGAATAACCAAAAGTTCTTCTTGGGTAGGTTTTGTTTTCAATAATATCAAATTTAACAAGATTACCTAAAACATTATAATAATAGACTCTATCAGGTTCATTTAGATAAACAATTGCATAAGATAATAAAGACTTTCTTAAATAGAAAGGACAAATCGATCTTTTACCTTCAAGCAAATAAACTTTTTTTTCGATTAATTCAAGGTTTTCTTCGTAGTTAATATCTTTTAGATAATCCCTAAAAAAATCTTTTTCTATTTTTCTTTGAACGTCTTTAAATGCTTCTATTTTAGCGCTTGCTTCATTATATTTAACCCCAGCTTTTACCGTATCTTGAGCAAAAGCGCAGTTAAAAATCAAAACAAAAAATATAATTAAAATTTTTTTCACTTTATTTCCTTTAATATATCATCGCAATTTGCTATTAATTTTATATCTTTATTGCTTCTAAAATATGTTAGTTGCCTTTTTGCAAAATTTCTTGTATGCTGCTTAATTTTTTCAACCGCCTCATCAAACGTATTATAAATCCCTTTTTCTAAATCGTAAAATTCCCTATAGCCTATAGTATTTTCCATAATTTTTGAATTGGGATATTTTATTTTATTTGATTGCCATTCTTGATATAAACCCATATCAAGCATTATATCGACTCTTTTATTTATTTTTTCATACAGTTCAGTTCTTTCAATATCATACATAAACCAAACAGATTGAAAATCTTTATTTTCTTCTCTTATACATTCACTCACCGGCTTTTTTAAAATTTTACACATTTCAAGAGCTCTTATGATTTTATCTTTATTATTCGGGTGAATATTTTCAGCTCTTTTACTGTCAATTAAATTTAATTTTTCCCACAACTCTCTGCTTTCAAACTTTGATAATTCATTTCTCAATTCATAATCTGAAGGACAATTTAAAAGAGATTTTTCACCTAAAAGATTTTTTATATAAAACCAAGTTCCGCCGCAAACTATAACATTTTTCTTTTTATTTTGAATTTCAAAAACAGCCTTTTTAGCACATTCAACAAAATCCCCCGCAGAAAATTCAACAACAGGTTCAACTATATCAATTAAGTGATGCTTAATGCCTTCCTTTTCTTTTTCATCAGGCTTAGCAGATACAATATCAAGATTTTTATATACTATTCTTGAATCTGCGCAAATAATTTCAGCATCAATTTTCTTCGCCAGATTTATTGCAAGTTTCGTCTTGCCCGATGCAGTCGGACCCGTTATTACAATGATTTTGTTCATAGTAGTTAAATAGTAACATAATTACATAAGATACAAAATATATGTTTATAAATAAAAATATAATTGCAAAAACAACATTAAAAGACATTACTGCTCTTAAAATATTTAAAATTGAAGCGCAAAGACAAATTAAAAAATACAAACCCAAAACAGGGAAAAATTTCTTAAATGTAAAACAAATTGCGTCTTTAAAAGCTACAAAAGGTTTTAAGAAACTGTTTGTTTTTATATCGCAAGCTAGAATAGGCGCCATAAATAAAAATATAAAATTATATATTGTTATTGCAAGCATAAAACTCAACTGCCAACCGTATATTATGAATAATTTATCGGTTGAAAGAGTCTTAATATAATCCATAAAAGCATTTTGTTCATTAGATAAAGTAAATATATCTCTAAATAAAAAATCCAGACCACCAAATAAATATTGAGCGGCTTTCCCTGTAAAAAATAAAACAATAGCAAGCAAAAACGCATATCCAATAAGAGCAATACCAACTGGAACTACGTTTTTTCCGACACCTTCCAAAAAGATTGCAAGAAAATTTTTCTCTTTTAATTTTTCTTTATCTACAGATTCTTTTAAAACATTAATCCAGCCTGCAACAAAAACAGCACTCAATAAAAACAAACAAATTGATAATACTGAAGATGTTATTATTGATTTTGCAAAAAATGTATAAGGTAAAATAAGATTAATTGCTATTAAATATAAAACTAAAAACAAGGTTATTGTAGAATTTTCATTTACCGTATCAAAAGACTTTTTAATTAAACCTGAAAACATTTAAATTCCTCTGCCAAAAAGCAACTGTTACTTTTTTAATTTACAATTTTTTGAATATAATCTATTATTAATATTAGTATCGAACAATTAAAAAAACAAGGTAAGAAATGTTAAGATTTTCAAAAAAACATGCCTATTCGGGGGTGCTGATTTGTGTAGAAGGAATAGACGGTTCCGGCAAGTCAACACAAATTGAATTACTATACAGCTGGTTAAAATCTAAAGGTGCAGATGTTATTTTAACTCAATGGAATTCATCTGAACTTATCTCAAACACAACAAAAAAGGCAAAAAAGAAAAACCTTTTATCAGGAAGAACATTCTCTCTTTTGCATGCCGTTGATTTTGCAGACAGATTGGAGCGCACAATAAAACCCGCTCTTAAAGCAGGATTCATTGTTTTAGCAGACAGATATGTCTACACTGCTTTTGCAAGAGATGTAGCAAGAGAAGTTGATCCTAAATGGGTTAGAAATATGTATGGTTTTGCAATAAAACCCGATATGACTTTTTATTTTGACGTTTCTCCAAAAGACAGCTTAGATAGGATATGCTCTAATCGCCAGCCTAAATTCTACGAAGCAGGTATGGATATGAAATTATCCAATAATCCTTACAAAAGCTATGTAATTTTTCAAAACAGAATTGTAGAACAATATAAAAACATGGTTGATGAATTCGGACTAATTAAAATTGATGCCATGGCAAGTATCCATGAAAAACAAAAATTTATACGTCAAAAAGTTCTAGAGCTTTTAAAAGAACATAAAATAATTTTAGAGGATATTTATGAACAATAAAAACCACGGATACGAAGGACTTTTAATAGTAATAGAAGGAACGGACGGTTCCGGTAAATCAACACAAGTCAACATGTTATCAGAATACATTAAAGATAAATGCTATGGCTGTACTGTTTCGGAGTGGAAAACCTCAAGACTTATATCCGGCGTAATTAACGAAGCAAAAGAAAAAAATCTTCTTAATACGACAACTTTTTCACTTTTATACGCTGCAGATTATACAGATAGGTTAGAAAATGAAATAATCCCTGCACTAAAAGCGGGTTTTGTAGTCCTTATGGATAGATATATCTATACAGCCTACGTAAGAGATTCAGTAAGAGGACATGATATAAAATGGGTCAAAAATCTTTATAGCTTTGCTCCTCAACCTGATTTAGTTTTCTATTTAAACGTTCCGCCGCAAACTTTAATTAAAAGACTTATTGCAAAAAACGGAGCGCTTGATTACTTTGAATCAGGTCGTGATATAGGACTTTCAACAGATATATATAACAGCTTTGAAATATATCAAAAAAGGTGTCTGGATGAATACAAAAAACTTGAAAAAGAATGTAATTTTATTGAAATAGACGGAACAAAAAGCCAAAATGAAATCCATGAAATTATAAAAAATAAAGTTGAAACCCTTTTAAACGAAAACTATATAAAATAATTAAAACAATTTTGCTCCCGAAATATTAAAACCTCGGGAGCAAAATTTTATTTAAAACGAATTTTATTCAAATATATTACCTTGTTCAACAGATTCCAATTCTGCTTTTGCTTGCGCTACAAGGTTTTCCTTGTTTTCAGCTTCTTCTTCATCAGGATCCACTATCTTATTTACAGATACAACATAATCATTTCCATCCAATGTTTGGACTCTAACACCTGTTGCAGGTCTTCCCTGACGAGAAATATCGGATGCGCTAACACGTGTTACAACGCCGTTAGCCGTTACAACCATGATTTCATCGGTTTCTTTAACTATTGATAAATCTACAAGTCTTGATGCAGATGACTTAAATTTAGTTGCGATAAGACCGATTCCGCCTCTATTTTGGGTTCTGAACTCAGAAATTTTGGAACGTTTACCAAAACCATCAGATGTTATAACCAATAAATCAGCGTCATAATTCTTTGGAACAACATCACATCCTATGATTTCATCTGATGAGCGCAATTTCATTGAATTTACACCGCGAGCAGAACGTCCCAAAGGTCTTAAATCTTCAATTGGGAAGCGAATTGCCATACCGCAAGATGTACCGATTATAATTTCATCATTGCCATGAGCTAATTTTACCCAATTTAGAGTATCATTTTCTTCTAAACCTATTGCAATTAAACCGTTTCTTCTGATTGATTTGAAATTATCCAAGGAAATTCTTTTAATATAGCCTTTTTTAGTAAGCATTATTAAATTCAAATCTTCCTTGAACTCGCTAACAGGAACAATAGCAGTAATTGTTTCATCCTGTTCAATCGGAAGAACATTTATAATAGGTAATCCTTTTGATTGTCTTGAACCTTCAGGGAAATCATAAACAGATAATGAATACACAAGTCCCTTAGATGAGAAGAATAAGACTTTATCATGCATCATTGCAGTAAAGAAATGAGCAACATCATCATCTTCTTTTGTTTTCATTCCGCCCTTGCCTCTTGTTGCACGATTTTGGCGAACAAATGTATCAAGAGAAATTCTCTTTATGTAACCTTGACGAGTGATGAATACTGCCATTTGCGTATTTGGAGTCAAATCTTCAACCGTAACTTCGCCTTCATCAGGTACAATTTGAGTTTTTCTTTCATCACCGTATTTTTCTTTATCTTCCAATAATTCAGTCTTAATTAAAGCTAAAATCTTATCTCTTGATGATAAAAGTTCTTCGTATTCTTCAATTTTCTTTAATAATTCAGCATGTTCTGCTCTGATTTTATCTTGCTCCAATCCCGTTAAACGTCTTAATTGCATTTCTAAGATTGCATTAGCTTGTTCAACGTCCAAACCAAAACGATTAATCAAACCACTTCTTGCAGCTTCAGTATTTGGAGATTTTTTAATAAGTTCAATTACTTCATCCAAAGAATTAAGAGCAATCATCAAGCCTTCTAATATATGAGCTCTTGCCTTCGCCTTTTTTAAGAAAAATAATGTTCTTCTTGTTATAACATCAACTCTGTGTTCAACAAATTCGGATAAAACTTCATATAAATTTAAAAGCCTTGGTTGTTGACCAACAAGAGCAACCATATTAAAACCGAAACTTGTAGATAGCGCCGTTTGTTTATATAAGTTATTTCGAACTACATCAGGTTTAGCATCCCTTTTTAATTCAATAACAATTCTCATACCATCTCTATCGGATTCATCACGAAGATCGGAGATGCCCTTAATTTTATCATCTTTAACAAGTTCAGCTATTTTTTTAATTAATTCTGCTTTATTAACCTGATAAGGAATTTCAGTAACAACAATTGCGCTTCTTCCTTGACGTCCGGCACCGCCTTGAAGCTCTTCAATCGTTGATACTGCACGCATTTTAATAGAGCCTCTGCCTGTTTCATAGGCTTTTTTAATCTCAGATGTTCCAACAATTGTTGCTGCAGTCGGAAAATCAGGCCCTTTGATATATTGCATTAAACCTTCTGTTGTAATATCAGGGTTATCAATTAAAGCTATGGTACCATCCACTACTTCATCAAGATTATGAGGAGGAATATTTGTTGCCATACCAACAGCAATACCGGATGTTCCGTTTAATAAAAGCATAGGTAAGCGTGTAGGTAAAACAGCAGGTTCTTCAAGTGAACCGTCAAAATTCGGCACAAAATTAACCGTTTCACAATCAATATCAGCAAGCATAGCAGTTGTAATTTTATGCATTCTTGCTTCGGTATAACGCATAGCAGCCGCTCCGTCGCCATCTACAGAGCCAAAATTGCCGTGTCCGTCTACGGTTAAATATCTTGTTGAAAAGTCTTGAGCCATGCGAACAAGCGCTTCATAAACCGAACTATCACCGTGAGGATGGTACTTACCCAAAACTTCACCAACTATACGGGCGCACTTTTTAAACGGTTTATCAGGCATCATGCCAAGCTCGTTCATAGCATATAAAATACGTCTGTGAACGGGTTTTAAACCATCTCTTACATCAGGCAAAGCACGACCCACGATTACGCTCATTGCATAATCTATATAACATCTTTTCATTTCATCACGAATATTAACGGGAATAATTTTTCCTTCATCAAATAGGTTCACTTGAGCCAAAATAAACTCCTTCTCAACTAGTCTTATAGGTATATTATACAATAAAGGCAAAAGTAAAGCAAAAAGATTAATTTAAGAATGAAAAAATAAAACAAAATAGATTGATTAAAAATACCTCTTTATGTAAAATTAAATCGTTATGAATAAAAAAATCAAAATAGCTCTAATTTTTGGAACACGTCCTGAAGCAATAAAGATGTGTCCTTTAGTAAAAACATTAAAAGAAAATAATTCTTTTGACGTTTCTACAATAGTAACCGCTCAACACAGGCAAATGTTAGATAGCGTACTTGAGCTTTTTGAAATAACACCGGATTTTGATTTAAATTTAATGAAACCAAATCAAAACTTATGGGAATTATCGTCAGATATTCTTTTAAAAACAAAAGAAATTTTTGAAAAAGAAAAATTTGACCTCGTACTTGTCCATGGCGATACCACAACAGCAGGTATAAGCGCTTTAAGCGCATTTTATTCAAGAACAAAAATAGGTCATGTTGAAGCAGGCTTAAGAACTTTCGACAAAGACTACCCTTTTCCTGAAGAAATAAACAGGGTTTTGGTTGATTCTGTTTCAGATTTAATGTTTTGTCCTACCGATAGAGCAATTCAAAATATAAAAAATTCAGGAATTAAAAAAGGATACTATAAAACAGGAAACACGGTAATAGACGCTCTTTTATACGTTGTTGACAACAAGCCTTTTAATCTCGATTTTATAGGTCTAAATGATAATTTAAAAACAATACTTTTAACCTCACACAGACGTGAAAATTTCGGTAAACCCCTTGAAAATATTTGTTTCGCTATAAAAGAATTAGTTGAAAAAAATAAGGATATTGAAATAATCTACCCGATGCACCTAAATCCTAATGTTAGAAATACTGTTATTCCAATACTTCAAAACACGGAAAGAGTAAAATTAATCGAACCGTTAGACTATGCACCTTTTTGTACGTTAATGAAAAAATCACACATAATTCTAACCGATTCAGGCGGAGTTCAAGAAGAAGCTCCGGCACTGGGTAAACCTGTTCTTGTTTTAAGAGAAGAAACAGAACGCCCTGAAGCTATTGAATACGGCGGAGTTAAACTTGTCGGAACAAATAAAGGAAAAATAGTAAACACTGTTCAAGAACTTTTAGATAATAAAAACGAATACGAAAGAATGTCAAAAGCAATAAATCCCTATGGCGACGGGCATGCCTGCGAATATATTGAAAAAATTATCCTTGAGTATTTTCACTAATTAAAAAATCGGTATATTTCTTGAATAATTCACCATCTTGAGGATTTCTTGCAAGATAATCATAAAGATAGTTTCTCATTTTATCCTTTTGATTAAGCTCCATAAGCATATCGCAAACACGAGTTAAATCAGAAGATGAGTTTGTCAAGGCATAATTTTGCTCATAGTAAGAAAGCGCTTGTTCTTTATTTCCGGATTGAATAAAATAATCTGCCAATTTTTCATTTATATTTCTTTTTTCATAAACATCTTCTTCAACTTCTAAAAGCCTGTTATATGTGTTAATCAATCCTGCTATATCACCTTTTTGCTCATAACATTGAATTAAATATTTTGATGTAGATTTTTTAAATTCATTATCGCCAATTTTAAAGCCGTATTCAAGATATAAAATGGCATTATCAATATCACCTTGAGCCATTCTTTTTATCCCTTCTTTTTCATACAGTTTTTCTCTTGGCGGCTGTTGAAGATTTTGCACATTTTGTTCAACCTGTTGTGTTTCTTCTTGAGGCTGTTGAACTTGCTCTTGAGATTGCTGTTGAATATCTTCTTGAGGTTGTTTATCAGCTATTCTAACTTGCCTTATAGAAGGTTCTTGCTTTGCAACATTGGTGTTTTGCATTTCTGCTTGTCTTTGAACTGCTTCTTCCATATCCAACATAGCTTGAGCGGTTTTTCTTGCATTAGTTACAGATTTTATATGATTTTTAATAGTTACGGTAGATAAAGACATAACTATCAAAAACCCAATTAAAATTTTTGTATACCTTAAACTAAGCTCTTCCAAACTAAGCTCCTATTGAACTACAAACCTCACAGGCCATATTTTTTGCATAATTCAAAATTTTAAATTCAGATTTTAACCCGTCAAAAATTAAAATCTTATTCAACAATGGCTCTCCGACTCCGGTTACCACTTTCAAAACTTCCTGAGCTTGCAAAGAAGAAATTAAGTTCACTACAGGAGAAATTGAAGCATAAATTTCTTCTTTAAAAGTTTGCGGTTTTTGCATAACACAAGATAAACATCCTGTCTTTGTTGGGACAATAGTTGTAACTTGTCCTCTAAAACCTTGCACTCCGCCATGGATTAAAACTTTATTATGGCGCAGAGCAATCTCATTTAACATATACTTTGATTCATAAGAATCAAAACAATCAACAATAATATCGTAACCTTGAATAATATTAAAATAATTAAGCTCATTTATTCTAATTTTATCCAACTCAACTTTTATATCCGGATTGAATTCTTGCACCCAATCTTTAGCCGAAATTACCTTTGCCCTTCCTATATTTTTATATTTATGGATTATTTGCCTATTTAAATTGCTTTCTTCTAATATATCACCGTCAATTATTTTAATTTGCCCCACTCCAAGTGCCGCAAGATTCATAATAACACCCGAACCAAGACCACCGGCACCCATAACAAGGACTCTTGAAGCAAAAAGTTTTTCTTGTGCTTCTTTAGTTATCCCATCTTGTTCTAAATTCCTTTGATATCTCTTTGAATTAATCATTAATTACTTTCTCAAGCCTTTATTTTCGACTATTTCAACTATTTTAATACCGTATGAATCATCTATTGCAACAATTTTAGCTTTTGCTATCAATATATCATCCACATAAACATTTATCGGCTCGTCTTCCATTTTATCAAGAGTTATAATCGATCCTGAATCATATTCAATAACGTCTTTTAAAAAAAGTTTTGCTTTTCCAAGCTCAGCACACAATTTTACTTCAACATTTGCAACTTTCAAAATGTTTTCAAAATTTGCCGTCTTTTCTTCTTTTTCCTCTGGCATATTAGATATAACTCCATTAGTATATTATATTTATAGCATACAAATGGACTTAAGCCTAATTATTACAAAATTTTACATAAATATCTAATTTTTATTCAACAATAATTCAATCTCATTTATTTCGCAATTCAAAAGAGATTTTTTAAATTCAACAATTGCACTAAATTCATCTTTTAAGACTTCAAAAAGTGAATTTTTTTTAAAATTTTCATAGTCAAACGATTTTATATATTCTATTTTATCAACATCTAAAATCTTAATTGAACCTATATCTTCCATAATTTCAAGTGCTATTTGAACAAAATTTTCGCTAACCGTTAGCGTTTGAGCAAATCTTTTAAGTTCAATCTTGCCTGATAATTTATTTGCGCAATATTTCAGCATTCCATTGATTTTTTTAATATAATTTTCTATATTTTCATCAATAGTTAAATTCATAAAATGAATTTTTTCGGGTTTAACTTTTGATACAATTTCAATAAATTCCTCTTTTGAAGAAGGATAATCAAAAAACATCAATCCTTTATGCTCTTTTAAATTATCTATAAATTTTTCTTTGATTGAAACGAGTTTTTCTTTTGTTTCAGGGGTTTTTACCCAAATACCGATATCCAAGACATCTTTTTTAACATAATCCAAAACAGAATCCAAAATACCTGTTTTTTTCCTATGGTCAAAAATTTTAAAAAGTTTCTTTTCTTTCTTTAATCCTTCAAAAAATATATCAAATATTTCAAGCTGTACCGTAGTTTCACCGTTAAAAGTATTTAATCTGGGGTAAAAAGCAATATCGCACCTGCTTCCATCAGGAATTTCAACCAATTCTTCGTTCCATTTAACGCAGCGGAATATCCTGCCTTCTTTTTCTACTGTAAGACTCAGATGATTACTTTCTTTTCCCATTGTTTTCTGTTCTTTTAAAATAACATCAAACATAGCAAATAATGGCGGCTTATTACCTTCACCAAAGGGTTCCAATTTATTTATAGAATCCATCAAATTAACTTCAATATCATCAGCTTGAAGTTCAATATCAGCCATCAAAATATTTTCTTTATTTATTTCTTCGGTTTCATTTTTTATAGTGTCTAAAAGTGCGCTTTTAACTTCTTCAAAAGAAGTTTTATTCAAATCAAAGCTAAAACCGCCTGCAAGCCTATGTCCGCCGAAACCGGAAAATAAACTTTCATTTTCTTTTAAAACCTTATAAACATTAATTGCTTCATTACTTCTAATTGAACATCTTGCAAAATTATTCTCATCAATTGTCATCAAAAAACAAGGCTTATTAAATTCTTCAACCACTTTTGATGCAGCTATTCCAATAACTCCTATGTGCCAATTTTCATTAATCAAAATAATTGCAGGATTATTTTTTTCATCTTTATTCTTTTTTAAATAAGAAGTTATATCTTCATACGTTTCTTGGCATTTAGCCTGCCTTATTTTATTATAGTTTTCAAGTTTTTCTATTATAACTTCAAGTTTATTTTCATCATCCGTTGTTAAAAATTCAAAAGATAAAGAGGCATTTGCAAGCCTTCCTACCGCATTAATTCTGGGTGCTAAAATAAAAGCTATATCATAGCTTGTAATTTCACCCTTACAATTTCTTGAAAGCAAAGTATAGATTGCTTTTTGTGATTTTTCTTTTTTTGAATTCAAAAGCTCGAGTGCAACTGCAACCATAGAACGATTTTCGCCGATTAGCGGGACAACATCTGCCACAAGTCCGCAAGCTGAAATAATTAAAAGCTCATCTTTTAAATCGTTATTATCAACATTTTCCAATAGTGCATTAGCAAGCTTATAAGCTATAGCTGAACCTGAATTATAACTAAGGGAAGTTATATCATCAATTAAAACGTCTTCTTTTATGGCATTATCAACTTGAGGGTTAATTATTGCATAAGCATTAGGAATTTCACCGTCTGAAGTATGATGATCCGTTATAATAACGTCAATTCCAAGCCCTCTTAATAAATTAACCTCGCTAATATTTGAAATACCGCAATCAACCGTTATTACAAGCTTTACTTTATCTTTTGAAATAAATTTAATTAATTCCTTAGAGTTTAAACCATGCCCGTGCAATAATCTATCCGGAATAAAAACTTCAACGTCAGCACCAAGAGCTATAAGAGCTTTATATAAAATTGAAGACGAAGTAACCCCGTCGCAATCAAAATCGCCCCAGACAAGGATTTTTTGTTTTTTTTCAATCGCGGCAAATATCCTGTCTTTTGCCTTTTGCATATCTAAAAAAGCATAAGGAGAAATAAAATAATCTCTCGAAGGATTTAAAAACCTGTCTATTTCCTTATCTGATACTATATTTTTCAAAGCCAAAAGCTCATCCAAAAGAGAATCTTTTGTTGAGCTTTTGATTAATTGTTTTTCTTTTACGGCAATTTTTCTATACTGCATTTTATAAATTAATCTCTACGGCTTAATTGCGCCAACAATCTCAATATTTCAAAATATAACCAAATTACTGTAACTAAAAGCGCAAATCCGCCATACCATTCAAAGTAATCCGGCAAATTATTATTACTTCCTCTTTCAATAAAATCAAAATCCAAAACAAAATTCAACGCAGCTATAACACAAATCAAAAGGCTCACGCCAATTCCCAGCATGGACCCGTTAAATATCGTCATCGGATGACCCAAAAGAGAACCGATAAAACCTGCAAGATAAAATATTGCAATTGCAACCGTTGAAATAAATACAACTCTTCTAAAAGTATCCGTTGCTTGGATTAACCTTGTTTTATAAGCAAAAAGCATAACAAACATAGTTAAAAGAGTTATCCCGACAGCATGCAAAACTATTCCTTCATATAAAGCAGAATACGCATAGCTGACCGAACCAACTAAAAGTCCTTCGCAAACTGCATAAGCAGGAGCAGTTATTTTTGATGATTTCGGATTAAAAGATGCAACAATTGCAAGAATAAGTCCCGCAACAGCTGAAACCGTAGCTAAAAGCATTGCTTTATCAGCAAAACCTTGAGCGCACAATGTCCAGGTGTAGTATCCGCTAACTACAACAATTCCTAATAAAATCAATGTTTTATTAATTGCACCCTGAACCGTCATTGGTTTAGAATCCATTATTACGTTTTCTGCAACTCTTGAATTTAACATTGGATTTGATGTCATAATCTCCCCTTTTTTAAAATTATTTCATTTGAATTATACACTAATTTTAAGTTAAAATAAAGCTATGCTAAAAATTGGTCTAACAGGTAATATTGCAGCAGGAAAAAGCGAGGTTGAAACTATTATCAAAAACAAAGGTTATATAGTTTTTGACCTTGATAAAATTTCACACAATCTTCTTGAAAACGAGTGCAAAAATGCCATATTAAAAGAATTTAAAACCATAGAAAGAAAAGAAATCGGAAAAATCGTCTTTAGTAATAAAGCAAAAAAAGAAAAACTTGAACAAATTATATATCCTGTTTTAAAAAAAGAAATTTTAAAAATTTTTGATAAATATAAAAATGAACCTTTTATTTTTATCTCAGGGGCCTTAATTTTTCAAGCAGGATTTGATAATTTGTTTGATAAAATTATTTTTGTGGATTCAAATAAAAATTTAAGATTAAAAAGACTGATAAAAAGAAATAATTTCACTAAAGACGAAGCAATTAAAAGAATAAATTCCCAAGATGAAACCGCCAAGAACTTATCGGATTATATCATTACAAATAATTCCGATTTAAAAGAACTTGAATGCAATACCTTAAAAACTATAGAAGCATTAAAACTTCTCTAATTAACTTACAAGCAGTAGCCGTTGAAGTTTTTGTAATATCTATATCAGGAGCAAGCTCCATTATATCAGCTCCTACTATATTAAAATCTTTCAGATACATTAACCAATCCATCAGCTCAAGATAGGTCATACCGCCCGCTTCAGGAGTGCCGACTCCGCTCATTAAGCTTGGATCCAATACATCAAGATCAATTGTTAAAAAGATATTTTTATCTTTGAATTTATCCAATTGTTCTTTTTTGGTTTTTAGGGTGTCAAAATTTCTTACCAATTCAAATTCTTCTTTTTCGCCGCTTCTTAGACCGATTTGAGCGATATTTTCATAACCTATTAATTTTGCTATTTGATACATAACACCGCTATGCGTAAGTTCTTCACCCAGATATTGCTCTCTTAAATCAGTGTGAGCATCAAATTGAATAACAGCAACATTATCATATTTTTTTAAAACCGATTTTACGCTGGCTAAAGTGATTAAATGCTCTCCGCCGACACCTAAAAGCTTTTTATTATCATTATAAATGCAATCAACATTTTCTTCGGTTATATCAAGGGCTTTTTTAGCATTTCCAAAAGGATACTCTAAATCACCGGCGTCAAAAAACAATGCATCTTCCATTTCACGATTAAAATAAACAGAATATGTTTCAATTCCAATGCTTTCCAACCTTGCAGCCTGAGGCGCAAAACGAGTACCAGCTCGATTTGAACAGGTACAATCATAGGGAAGCCCCAGCATTACAATTTTAGACGAGTCGTAATCAGGATTTGCACCAATAAAATCTTTTGATAAAAAAGGTCCTTTTAACATCTATACACCATTTGTTTCTCTATTTTTATGAATTTTTTCGTTTAATTCAGCAGCTGATTCTTCATAACCCAATCTTCCCATAAGAGCATAAGTATAGTTTTTAGCTTGCTCGACTCCGGGCTGATTAAATGCGTCAATGTTATATAATTCGCCAATAATAGCCGTTTGCATTTCAAACATGTAAAACAATTGAGCTAAATAATATTCATTTATTTTAGGAAGATGAATAGTTAAATTAGGACGCTTGTAATCAGATAGCGCAACAGCTGTTGCATCAGCTTCAGCGTTTATTAAACGGTTAATTGTTTTTCCGCCAAGATAATTTAAACCTGTATATTCAAATATATTAGGTATTTCAAGCGTATTATCAAATTCATCAACTCTTATAAAAGTTATGATTTTATCGTTTTTACCTTCGTTATAAAGTTGAATTTGACTGTGTTGATCGGTTGCACCCAGAGCTTTTATAGGTGTCGGACCGTTACTTATTTTTTCACCGTTTCTATTGTATTCTTTTCCTAATGACTCTGCCCAAAGCTGAACATACCAATCCGAAACATATTTCAAACGAGATGAATAAGGCATCATAACAGATATATATTTACCTTTTTCCCTATCCATTAAATAATGAATTAAAGCATTTTGAGCTGCAATATTTTTATTAATGTCGGTATTTTTGAGGGTTAAATCCATAATTTTAATCCCTCTTATAATTTCATCTATATCAACTCCTACAAGCGCTAAAGGCACCAAACCCACTGCTGAAAATACGCTGAAACGTCCTCCGACATCATCAGGAACAACAAAAGTTTTATAACCTTCTTCATTAGCTAATTGTCTTAAAATGCCCGCTTGTTTATCAGTTGTTGCTACGACATTTTTTCTGTAATCATCCCCCAACAGCGCTTGCAATCTATCTTTTATAATCATAAATTGACTCATGGTTTCAGCCGTTGAGCCGGATTTAGTTATAACATTAACTAAAGTCTTTTTTAAATCCAACATATCTAAAAGAGCTGTGATTTGGTCAGGGTCGATGTTATCCAAGAAAAATATTCTGGGCAAATTTTCTCTTTGTTCTTTATCTAATAAATTCCAATAAGGTTTTAAAAGGGCTTCAGATAATGCTTGCGCACCAAGAGCGGAACCGCCTATTCCCAAAACCAAAACATTATCAAATCTGCCATCAACCATAGCGGCAAATTCTTTAACATACCAAACTGTTTCTTCGTTATAACCCAAATTCATCCACTGCAGCCAAGAACCGGGTTTATCTTTGTTCATGTTTAAATTTGTAATTATTTCTTGAATTTTTGGTGCATATTCAGAAAAAACCTGATTAACATCAAGCCCTTCATCACCTATAATTTGATTTGTAATGTTTGTGTAATCTAATTTAATCATTATTGCACCTTATTAATTAAAACTCCGACTAATACCATTTTATCAAGTGATAATTTTACGTAAAGACTTTTCAAAAATTTTAGCCTTTTCAGCTAGTTCCAAATAAAAAGATAAAAGAAAAAATTACGCCTAAAAACCAAATATATTACCCAACAGGGTAATATATTTTTCTTCTTTTACGGTTTAGTTTTGTACTATGGAAAAAATATTAGATAAGACACTAACGATAATTAACGAAAACGAAAAACTAATTGCAAACATATTGCACGACATAAAAAGCCCTCTCTATAGCATTAAAATAGCTCTTCAAAACAAACTCGACAACGAATTAAACAAGGATATTTTCGAAACAACTTTAGATATAATTGAATATATAGAGAATTTCTTGGTTAATTACAGTTTTAAAATAGGCAAATTTGAAAATAAAACATCTCCCTGCGACATTAAAAAATTAATTAATAAAAAAATTGAAAACTATAAATATATCTTTATTAACAAAAATATCCATATAGACATTCTTTTTCAAGAAGATGAATATATCGTAAATTCAATTGAAATCTTTTTATCCAGCATTATAGGAAACATAATTTCAAATATAGCACTCCATGCAAGCAAAAACCAAACCGCAGTAATTGAACTATACAAAAAAGGCGGCTGCATTTGTGCCGATTTTAAAAATTCTTATGATGAAGCTACTGATAATTTTACTTTAGGACTTGATTTTTGCGACAAACTTTCAAGAGCAACAAAAGTCGACTTAAAATTCAGCAAAACAAGAAACACTGTAACCGTAAATTTAAAAATTCCGGAACTGAAAAACAGTCTAAAAAGAGAAATTATCGGAATCTAATTTATTTGCCGTAACTTTTGCGGAAATTTCAGCTATAAGCCTTGAAATTTCATAGCCTGACACCATAACTTCAAGAATTAGTTGAGAATTAATTAAAATTTTGTCGCCATATTCCATAGTATCGGGGTTCAAAGCCAAAAATTCAACAAAATCATCCCCAACATATAAAATCTTGCCAAATTCAGCATCCGTCGCCCATCTTAAAAAAACGACGCTTTGTTCAAATAATTTAAGTTTTTGTATCATCCTCATACTATCATGATATGATTTATTTTATGAAAGTCAATTTTATAGAAAAGAATTGTAACATTGTAAATGACGGCAAATTCAATATGGATTTTGACATCTCAACACTTGATTTTGCAATAAAAAACAAAATTGACTACGCAATTATAAGATTTTACCAATGGTATCCTAAATGCATTTCACTGGGAAGAAATCAAAAAAAAGATTGCTGCAACAATTTAGGAATTGATGTTGTTCAACGACCAACAGGCGGAAGAGCGCTTTTACATGATAGAGAGCTTACCTATTCATTTGTTTGCCCGATTTTTAACCCCAGCGTAATTGAAAGCTACAAAGAAATTTCTAATGCGCTTATTTTAGGTTTTAAAAAACTTGGAATTGAACTAAGCTACGCCAAAAACGAACATAAAAATTTTAACTACTGTATGAATATTTCATCAGGCGCCGATGTATCTTATCAAGGAAAAAAATTTATAGGCTCCGCTCAATTCAGAAAAGAAGGTTACCTTCTGCAGCACGGTTCAATTCCCTATGAACTTGATTTTAAATTAATAGATAAAATTTTTAACCAGAAAACCGAAAGTGAAAATATAATAACATTAAATGAAATTAACCCGAATTTATCGACAAGACAGATAATAGAAGCCTTAAAAGAAGGATTTATCGAAAAATTTCAAAAGTAATGCTCCGAAAATTCTTCCGGAGCTTTGATGTTATTGAAAGGAAAAGTATAGAAAATAAGTCATTAGTTATATGAACAAATTAATGTCAGTTTCTTTTTTTTCCTCTCTTGATACTTCTTCACTCGCCTGGAAAGGATTAAACCCATTAGACGAATTAGAATTTTTATCCGTAATGTTGAATAATTCTATTACATTTCTGTTTGCTTCCAATTGTTTAGGTGCAGCTAAATCAGCTCCTTGTGCTACGCTTTGAGTTAATTCAACGTTCTTTTGAACTTTTTGAGCAGAATACAAACTTTGAGCAGCACTTGAATTTAACATTGCAACATCAACAGCTTTTGCATATAAACCGGCTTGTATCATTGCTATTTGTTTTTGCAAATCAACGTTTGTTCTGGAGGAATATAAATCAACTCCCAAAGTTGCTCTATTAAACTTAGAATAATCAATTGATTGAACAGTTGGTTCAGCTTTTGCAGAAGAAGCTAAAATGTCTTTTGCAACTTTGTTTACACTGTTTACATCAACACCATTCAGACCATATAAAGCTGTATTTAAATTCAGACTCATTACACCTTATCTCGCTTTATTGTTTTTCCTTATGACATGTTATTCGGCAGATTTCTTGTAAACTTTAGGTTTTAAAAGAACTTTTGTAACATTTGTTTACATATATTAACAAAGTTTTAATTACTATTTATTTAAAAACTTTTTTCATATATAATGATTAAAAATCGGTACAAACTATGAATAGAAAAAGATTAAATTTTAATATTGAAGTATGAAAAAGGGAAGGCAAAATCAAGCGTTTTAGCCTTCTTTTTTTAAAGCAGGAAAAGTAATGGATAAAATTAAATCTGATTTCAAAGGAGAAATAATAAACACTGAAACTATTGCAAAAGATGTTTGCAAAATCGATATCTTATCCCCTTTAAAAACAGCAATTGCAGGACAATTTATATCTGTTCTTTGTCCTAATACGACTCTTAGAAGACCTTTTTCAATAGCAAACTTTGAAAATCAAACAATAACAATACTTTTTAAATTAAAAGGCGAAGGAACAAGCTATCTAAAAAAATTAAAAAAGGGTGATAATATTGATTTTTTAGCACCTTTAGGAAACGGTTTTACAATTGAAAATAAAAAGTCCTTGCTTGTCGGCGCCGGAATAGGCATTGCGCCGATGTTATTTTTAAAAAATACTTTAGATAAAAAAAATATTAAAAATTATCTTATTACAGGTTTTAAATCTGAAGAAGAAATCATCAAAGGAAGCGACAAAACAATTGTTGGCGGAAGTGTTCTTGATTATCTTGATGAAATTATTAAAAGCGAAAACATCGAAATAATTTATTCTTGCGGACCAACCCCTGTTTTAAAAGGAATATCAAACATTTCAAAAAAATATGATATACCTTCGCAAATTGCAATGGAAAAAGTTATGGCCTGCTCAATCGGTGTTTGCAGAGGCTGCGTTATAAAATTATCTAAAAATAATGAAACGATAAATGCCTCAGTATGTAAAGACGGCCCTGTTTTTAAAGGAAGCGAAGTTATATGGGATTAGAAAATCTTAAAACAATCCTAAAAAATAATGAAAGGTCTTTTGAAATCAAAAGCCCTATAATAGGTGCAAGCGGAACATACGGATACGACTGCGAATTTAGTGATTTTATCAATTTAGATTGCTTTGGCGCAATTTCAACAAAAGGTATAACGCTGGAAAAAAGACTAGGTAACGAAGGAGAAAGAATTTTTGAAGTCCAAGGCGGAATGATAAACAGAATAGGACTTGAAAATGTTGGAATAGAAGCCTTCATAAAAGAAAAACTTCCGATTTTAAAATCCAAAAACATAGATTTTATTTTAAATATTGCAGGAAGTACAATAGAAGACTACGAAAAACTTGCTAAAATAGCTGACGAAAGCAAAATAAAAGCAATAGAAGTCAATGTTTCCTGTCCTAATGTAAAATCAGGATGCCTTGAATTTGGTCTAAATCCTGACAGCTTAGAGCAATTAACTAAAACAATAAGAAACAATTACAAAGGTTTTCTTATTGTTAAATTATCCCCAAACACAAGCGATATAAAACTTTTAGCTAAAGCCGCAGAATCAGGCGGAGCAGATTGCATAAGCGCAATCAATACTTTAAGAGGACTCGGAATAAAAGTAGAATTTGACGGAACAAAATTCAGCAAAAAAAGCGTAAAAGGCGGGCTTTCAGGGTCTTGCATTAAACCTTGCGCCCTATATATGATTGAAGAAATAAGAAGCGCTACAAATCTTCCCATAATTGCGATGGGAGGAATTTCAAAGCTATCTGACTTATTTGAATTTATGTCAGTTGGAGCTGATGCCTTTCAAATCGGAACGGCAAACTTCATAAAACCTTCTATATGCACTGATTTAGCTATTGAATTAAGCAATTTTATTGAAAAAAACGGCTTTAAAAATTTTGAAGAACTAAAAAACAAAATAAAGGAAATAAAATAATGGCAAATGTTGAAAATCTGCTAATAAAAGCTCAAGGACTATTAAAAGGGCATTTTTGCCTGACATCGGGGTTGCATTCCGATACATATTTTCAATGTGCAAAATTATATCAATACCCTGATATCGTTGAAGCTCTTGCTTGTGAACTTGCACAAAAACTAACAGGAATTGACTTTGAAACAGTTGTATCTCCTGCAATAGGAGCTGTTATATTCGGATATGAAGTTGCAAGACAAACAAAAAAAAGAAATCTTTTTGTCGAAAGAAAAGACGGAATAATGCAACTAAGAAGAGGCTACTCGCTTAAAAAAGGCGAAAAAATAATAATAGTAGAAGATGTCATTACAACAGCAAGAACGATTTTTGAAACAAAAGAAGCCCTAAAGGAATTTGACTGCGAAGTTAAAGCTGTAGCTTGCATTGTAGATAGAACTCAAGGAAAACTGGATGATGAATTTAAAATTTATTCTCTTTTAAAATCATCACCTGTAACCTATGAACCTGACAATTGTCCTTTGTGCGAACAAGGAATTGAATTAGTAAAACCCGGAAGCAGAATTGGAAAATAATATGAAACACATAATAAATATTGAAGATTTAACAGTTGAAGAAATTAATCAAATATATAATCGTGCCTCAGAATTTGAAAAAGGCATAAGAAAAGCAAATCACCTAAAAGGGCATGTTGTTAATATGTTTTTTGAAAATTCAACAAGAACAAAAATGTCTTTTGAAATGGCAGAAAATAAAATCAGCGCAAATAAATATGATTTTTTTGCAGATACTTCATCAATTCAAAAGGGCGAAGACCTTTTTGATACAATAAACAATCTTTCTGCAATAGGCATGAATGTTGTTGTTATGCGTCATCAAGATAATAACCTTATTGAAAATCTTTCAAAAAAGAGTTATTTTCAGGAAATTTCATTTATAAACGCAGGGAGCGGAACAAAATCACACCCGACGCAAGCACTTTTAGATTTTTATACAATGAAAAAACATTTTATGGATTTATCAAACAGAACTGTTGTTATAGTTGGTGATATAGCCCATTCAAGAGTTGCAAAATCAAATATAAGTCTTTTAAAGAAATTTGGAACAAAAATAAGATGTCTTGCGCCTGAAAATCTAACAGGAGAAAAAATTGAAGGCGTTGAATACTATACCTCGCTAAAAGAAGCATTTGAAGAAGCTGATATTATTATGGCTCTTCGAATTCAAAAAGAAAGAATACAAGAAAAAATTGACTTTGATGAATATATAAAAAATTATCAAATCACAAAAGAAAATCTTCCTTATGCTGCGTTTTTAATGCATCCCGGGCCTGTTAACAGAGATATTGAAATAAGTTCAGAGGTTCTTGAAATGCAAAATGCAAGAACAATCCTAAATCAGGCAAAAAACGGAGTATATGTAAGAATGGCTGTTCTGGATACCATACTTAATTTGCAAGGTTTATAAAAATGGAAAAAGATTTTAAAATCACTCAAATCCCCTCTTTAATTGATATGCACGTACATTTTAGAGAACCGGGATATTTATACAAAGAAACCATAGAAACAGGCATAAAAGCAGCTATTGCAGGAGGATACAGCGGCGTTTGCACAATGCCGAATACTAACCCCGTCTGCGACAATCCGAAAGTGATTAAAGAAATCTTATCCAAAGCCAAAAAATACAAATTTAACATCTATCCCGTTGCAGCCGTTACAAAAAATCTAAAAAGCGAAGAACTCGTTGACTTTAAAGAGCTTAAAAAAGCCGGTGCAATCGCTTTTTCAAATGACGGCTTACCTATTTTAAACAAAGAAGTGTTTCTAAAAGCCTTAAAATCAGAAGAGCTTATTTTATCGCATTGTGAAAACGAAACACAAGAAGTCAATTGGCAAATTGAAGCATATAAAAAAGCAATTCAAGAAGGCTTTAAGCCAAGATTACATTTTTGCCATATCTCAAAAAAAGAAAGTATTGATTTAATAAGAAAAGCAAAAAAAGAAGGTCTTAATATAACGGCAGAAACAGCTCCGCACTATTTCACCTTTACAAATGAAGACGTTGACAATACAGGCACCTACAAAATAAATCCGCCTTTAGGCACTCAAGCAGATAAACGCGCCGTTATGGAAGGACTTATGGATGGAACAATCGATGTTGTTGCAACTGATCATGCACCGCACAGTGATGAAGAAAAATTATTGCCCTATTTCAATTCACCAAACGGAATAACCGGTCTTGAAACGGCATTTTCACTAACATATATGCTGCTTGGACTTGAAAAAACTTTAGAGAAAATGGCATATAATCCAAGAAAAATCTTAAAAATAGAAAACAAAAAAATGATAAAAGTAGCTCTTGATGCTGATTGGATAGTTGTTCCAAAGCTTTTTAAAACAAAATGTAAAATATCACCATATAAAGGAATGAAACTAAAAGGAAAAATTATAAATGATTAACGATGAACAAATTAAAAAAAGATTGGTTTTAGCTCTTGATGTTGAAGAAATCGATAAAGCAAAAGAATTAGTTGAAAAACTAAGCCCCTATATCGGAACTTTTAAAGTAGGTCTACAGTTATTTTGCGGGTTTGGACTTGAAATTATCAACTACATAAAAGAAAAAAATGCTGATTTCTTTTTGGATGTAAAACTCCATGATATCCCAAATACAGTTGAAAAAGCTTCTTATAATATCATAAAAAACGGTGCAAACTTCTTTAATGTCCACGCTACAGGCGGAATAGAGATGATGAAAGCCGCAAAAAAAGGAGCGCAGGAAGCAAGCGAAAAATTCGGATACAAAAAACCCTTAATTCTTGCCGTAACAGTTCTTACAAGTATTTCAGATGAAATTTTACAAAATGAACTTGAAAATAAATGCAAAGCTGAAGATTTTGTCTTAAAACTTGCTAAAAATGCTAAACTTGCAGGATTAGACGGGGTTGTAGCTTCTGCAAAAGAACTTCCTATAATAAAAAAAGAGCTCGGCAAAGATTTTATCGTCCTAACTCCCGGAATAAGACCTATTTGGAGTTCCAAGGATGATCAAAAACGAATAGCAACACCATCCGGCGCCATTAAAGACGGAGCCGATTACATTGTTCTCGGGCGAGCAATAACCAAAGCGGATGATGTCATTGAAGCAATTAAAAAAGTATATGAAGAAATAAAGGAAAATTTATAATGGGAACACTGATTTTACAAGACGGAACAATCCTAAAAGGAGAATCCTTTGGAGCGATTGGAGGATATACGGGCGAAATCGTTTTTAATACTTCAATGACAGGATATCAAGAAATTTTAACAGACCCGAGTTACGCTAAACAAATTGTAATTATGACATATCCTGAAATCGGAAACTACGGAATTAACGATTTTGATTTTGAATCAGATAACCCTGCTTTAGTCGGTTTTATTGCAAAAGATTTTTGTAAAACAGAAAGCCACTATAAATCAAGAGAAAATCTTTCAAATTATTTAAAAATGAAAAATATCATTGCTCTTGAAGGAATCGATACAAGAAGTCTTGTTAAAAAAATCAGAGAAATAGGCACAATGAGCGCCTTTATAACATCAAACGATGTGGATAAAGATTTTATATCTCAAAAACTTGAAGAAATACAAACTTTTAAAATAGCGGATGATATTATTTTAGATGTTTCATGTAAAAACAGATACATTTTTAACCCAAAAGGAAAAATTAACCTTGCTTTTATAGATTACGGTGCAAAGAAAGGTATTTTATCTTCATTAGCCAAAAGGGATTGCAGAATTACGGTATATCCCGCTTCAATAGAAGCAAAAGAAATCCTTGAAAATGATTTTGATGCCCTGTTTTTATCAAACGGCCCCGGAGATCCCGCAGACTTTACTTTTCAAATTTCACAAATTAAACAACTTATGGGAAAACTTCCGATTTTTGGAATTTGCTTGGGTTATCAACTTTTAGCTCTTGCTTCAGGAGCAAAAACATATAAGCTAAAATACGGACACAGAGGCGGGAATCACCCTGTTATAAACCTTGAAAATAACAAAGTTATGATGACGAGCCAAAACCACGGATACGCGGTTGATATGGAAAATATAACCAAATTTATGCGCCCCACATACAAAAACCTAAATGATGATACACTTGAAGGCTTTGAAATATCAAGCCTTGGAATTTATGCCGTTCAATTTCACCCTGAAGCAAAACCCGGACCTGAGGATGCTTCAATAATTTTTGACGAGTGGGTAAACATAATGAAAAAAGGCATTGATAGAATTGACGAGGTAAAAAATGAAAGATAAATCTCTTAAAAAAGTTCTTGTAATAGGCTCAGGGCCTATCGTTATAGGTCAAGCTGCAGAATTTGATTACGCAGGAGTTCAAGCTTGCAGAGCACTAAAAGAAGAAAAAATTGAAATCGTCCTTGTCAATTCAAACCCTGCAACAATAATGACAGATGAAGAAATAGCTTCAAAAGTATACATTGAGCCCTTGACAGTTGAATGTTTAACCGAAGTCATTAAAAAAGAACGCCCGCAGGGTCTTATTGCAACCTTAGGCGGTCAAACAGCGCTGAACCTTGCTTGTGAACTTGATGAGGCTGGAATTTTAGATAAATACAAAGTTAAACTGCTCGGAACTCAAATCGAATCCATTAAAAAAGCTGAAGATAGAGAACTTTTTAAGAATTTAATGCAAGAAATAGGAGAACCGGTACCGGATAGTGCGATTGTTTCAAATTGGGAAGAAGCTCTTGATTTTTGCCATAAAATCGGCTTCCCGATTATAATAAGACCTGCTTTTACTTTAGGAGGTGCAGGAGGCGGAATTGCAAAAAACGAAAAAGAATATGAAGAAATAGTGCACCAAGGATTAACCCAATCACCAATTAATCAGGTACTTGTTGAAAAATCCATTGCAGGCTTTAAAGAAATAGAATATGAAGTCATAAGAGATGCAAATGATACCTGTATCATAATTTGCAACATGGAAAATATTGACCCCATAGGAATACACACAGGGGACAGCTTTGTTGTTGCGCCGAGTCAAACCCTTACAAATAATGAATTTCAAATGTTAAGAACAAGCGCAATTAAGATAATCAGAGCCCTTAAAATTGAAGGCGGGTGCAATGTTCAATTTGCACTTGATACAATATCAAATCAATACTATGTAATTGAAGTAAACCCGAGAGTTTCACGCTCATCAGCTCTTGCAAGCAAAGCAACAGGATATCCAATTGCAAAAATAGCAACAAAAATTGCAATAGGTTATAATTTGCACGAAATCAAAAATTCTATTACAGGCAAAACAACAGCTGCTTTTGAACCTGCACTTGATTATGTTGTAGTTAAAATTCCAAAATGGCCCTTTGATAAATTCTCCACAGGTGATAGAATCTTAGGAACAAAAATGAAAGCAACCGGCGAAATCATGGCAATTGCAAGAACCTTCAACTGTGCCTTTAAAAAAGCTGTTGCATCCTTAGAAGAAAGATATACAGGACTTTTACACAGAGGGTTTGAAACCTTAGGCAACGATGAATTACTTGTTGATTTATATATTCAAGACGATAGAAGAATATTCCGCTTAGCTCAAGCTATAAGTAACGGAAACGAAATAAACAAACTTTGTGCAATTACAAAAATTGATAAATGGTTTGTTTCAAAAATAAAAGAAATTGTAGATGTTGAAAAAGAACTGTCTAATAAACAATTAACAAAAGAAATGTATCTTAAAGCTAAGCAATTCGGCTTTTTAGATGAAGAAATAATGAATTTAACTCAATGCACGATTGAAAAAATCGAAAGCTTTAATCTTCAAGCAAGTTTCAGGCTTGTAGATACCTGCGCAGCCGAATTCAGCGCAACTACTCCTTATTTTTATTCAACTTGGGGAGAAGAAGACGAAGCTGAAGAATATAAAATAATGAGTCAGGAAAGCTACAAAAAACCCAAAGAAAATATAATTGTCCTAGGCTCCGGCCCGATTAGAATAGGTCAAGGTATTGAATTTGACTATTGTTCCGTTCATGCTGCAGATGAGCTTTTAAAATCAGGATATGAATCAGTCATGATAAATTCAAACCCTGAAACGCTTTCAACTGATTTTGACGTTGCAACAAGATTATATTTCGAACCTATGAGAGCTGAATATGTTATGAATATAATCAAAAAAGAAAACCCCAAAGGCGTTTTGGTTCAATTTGGCGGACAAACTGCAATTAATTTAGCGGAAAAACTCCAAGCAGAAGGTGTTAAAATACTTGGAACAAGCATAGAAAGCATTAATGCAGTTGAAGATAGAAAAGTATTTGAAAAGCTTTTAAGAGAACTTAAAATCCCGCAGCCCAAAGGTTGCGCTGTTACATCAACAACGCAGGCACTTAATGCAGTTAAAGAAATCGGATACCCTGTTTTAGTCCGCCCAAGCTACGTTATAGGCGGCAGAGGAATGCAGGTTGTATATAATGACGAAGAACTTTTGACTTATATAACAGAAGCCTTTAAATTTTCGAATGAACATCCGGTACTTATTGATCAATATCTTGAAGGTCAAGAAGTAGAACTTGATGCTATTTCAGATAGCAAAGATGTTCTAATCCCTGGCATATGCGAACACATTGAACGCGCAGGGGTTCATTCGGGCGATTCTATGAGTATATACCCAAGTCAAAATATCTCAAGAAAAAATGAAAAAATTCTTGTGAAATATGCAACTAAAATCGCAAGAAAATTAAACATAAAAGGCTTAATGAATATTCAATTCATAATAAAAGACGATAAAGTCTATGTAATTGAAGTAAACCCGAGAGCTTCAAGAACAGTGCCTATTATGAGCAAAGTAACGGGTATTCCGATGGTAAATATTGCAATCAAAGCAATACTTGGAAAATCCATAAGAAGAGCAGGTTTTGGCGTTGGTTTGTATAAAAAATCAAAACTTGTGAGCGTTAAAATGCCGATTTTTTCTTGGCAAAAATTAAATAGGATTGACCCTGCTCTGGCTCCTGAAATGAAATCAACAGGAGAAGTCTTGGGAATAGATACAACCTATAAAAAAGCTCTATATAAAGCATTTTTAGCAGGCGGATACAAATTTTCCAAATCAAAACAAAGGGTGCTTGTATCTTTAAATGACCATTGCAAAAAACCTGCACTCCCTGTTATAAAACGCTTATTTAAACAAGGTTTCTTTATAATGGCAACTTGGGGAACGCATAAATTCCTTGAAAAAAATGGAATTCCATCTAAAATGATTGAAAAATTCATGATTGATAAATTGCAAAAACGTATGAAAAACGGACGTTTGAGTTTCATTATAAATACACCCACTACAGGCAAAAACTCTCAACATTCAGGTTTTCAAATAAGAACAATAGCGCAGATGTACGGAATACCAAGTTTTACATCAATAGATACAGCAAGTGCATTTTTAACTGCATATAAAGCTTTTGACAGAAACACAACTCTAACCTATGATACAATCACAAATTACCGAAAGAAAAATTTTATGGAACTATTCAAATAAAATTATATTTGGTATATATTAAATACAATGTTTGAAAAATTTACACAAAAAGCAATAGA